>NZ_JBEOZU010000016.1:0-141851 GCF_040298185.1 Streptomyces sp. NPDC001634
GCCCGCTCGGCCAGCGCGGCCGACGCGACCGCCCGCGGAGCGTCCCCGGGACGCCGCGGCTCGACGACCGCGGGTGTGGCGTCACCGGTCACCTCACCGATCAGGGTGACCAGCTCACGGACGGAGACACCCTCGCCGCGGCCGATGTTGACGGTCAGGTCACCCGTCGCGCCCCCGGCCAGCCGCCGGGCCGCCGTGAGGTGCGCGTCGGCGAGGTCGGCGACATGGATGTAGTCGCGGACACAGGTGCCGTCCGGTGTCGGATAGTCGTCGCCGAAGATCCGCGGCGCCTCGCCGCGGGTCAGCCGGTCGAAGACCATCGGCACGACGTTGAAGACGCCCGTGTCCGCCAGCTCCGGCTCGGCCGCGCCCGCCACATTGAAGTAGCGCAGACACACGGTCGCGATGCCGTGCGCCCGTCCCGCCGCCCGCACCAGCCACTCGCCCGCGAGCTTCGTCTCGCCGTAGGGGCTCATCGGGGCACAGGGCGTGTCCTCCGTGATGAGGTCCACATCCGGGTTGCCGTACACGGCCGCGGACGAGGAGAACAGGAACCGCTTGATCCCCGCCCCCGCGACCGCGTCGAGCAGCGTCGCCAGACCGCCCACGTTCTCCTGGTAGTAGCGCGTTGGCTGGGCCACGGACTCGCCGACCTGCTTGCGCGCGGCCAGGTGCACCACACCGGTCACCGCGTGCTCGGCGAGGACCCGCTTCAGCAGCTCCCCGTCCAGCGCGGAGCCCTGGACCAGCGGGATGCTGTCCGGGAGCCGCCCCGGCACTCCGGCCGAGAGGTCGTCCAGGACGAGAACGCGCTCGCCTTCCGCGACCATCGCCCGCGCCACGTGTGCCCCGATGTATCCGGCCCCGCCGGTGATCAGCCATGTCATGGGCCCTCACCCTATGCCCGTCCGATGAGGGCGGTGCTGTCGAAGAGGTGTAAAAGGCGCTTGATGGCCAGGTATGCCGTTGATGCCCGACTGTGGGACGGCCGTGATGTCGTGAATGTCGGGGTATGGGGCCACGGTTTGTGGCGTGCCCCTTCGATCCCCGATGATGATCGCGGCGGTGGCCGTGCAGACCGGGTTGATCAGCCCATGAACGGCCGGTGAACACCGGCTTCCAGGCATCCGATAGCCTCTGCCGACATGCCGCCCGGCCCCTGCCCGGGTGCCCCACGCCACACACACGACCGGCGCCCGTACGCGTCGGGCCTCAGGGAGTGAGTTCGTCTGTCGACCGCCATCCTCACCGGACAGCCGGTCCCCGGATCGTCGCTCGAGGGCGATCTGCGGTCCCTCGGCTTCGACGTGCGGGTCGCCACCGACGCCGGTGACGCCGAGACACTCCTCGCCGCCGTGCCGCCGGACCAGCGGGTCGCGATCGTCGACGCCCGGTTCGTGGGACATCTGCACGCGCTGCGCCTGGGCCTCACCGACCCCCGCTTCCCGGTTGCCGCGGTGCCCGGCGCCGTCACCGCCCAGCCCGCCGCCCGACAGGCGCTGACCCGTGTCCTGGCCCGCGAGAGCTCCGCGGCCGGAGGGGGAGCGGCGGTCGCGGTCGACAACCTCGCCGAGCGCATCACGGCGGCCCTCGACGCCGACGGCGTCCAGGTCCACCGCCCCGAACTCGGCATGCTGGTCGCCGCCGTCCCCACCGACCCCCAGACCCGCAACGAGGCCCGTCAGGCCGTCTCCGCCGTCGACGACGAGGCCGTGCGGCTGCGCAGCGCCGTGAAGGCCCGCGACGGCTTCTTCACCACGCACTTCATCAGCCCGTACTCCCGCTACATCGCCCGCTGGTGCGCCCGCCGCGGCCTGACCCCGAACCAGGTGACCACCGCCTCACTGCTCACCGCACTCATCGCGGCGGGCTGCGCGGCCACCGGCACCCGCGTCGGCTTCGTCGCGGCGGGCATCCTCCTGATCCTCTCCTTCGTCCTCGACTGCACCGACGGCCAGCTCGCCCGCTACTCCCTGCAGTACTCGACGCTCGGCGCCTGGCTCGACGCCACCTTCGACCGCGTCAAGGAGTACGCCTACTACGCCGGCCTCGCCCTCGGAGCGGCCCGCGGCGGCGGCAGTGACGACGTATGGGCGCTCGCCCTCGGCGCGATGGTCCTGCAGACCTGCCGGCACGTCGTCGACTTCGCGTTCAACGAGGCGAACCACGACGCAACCGCCAACACCAGCCCCACCGCGGCCCTCTCGGACCGCCTCGACAGCGTCGGCTGGACCGTATGGGTGCGCCGGATGATCGTGCTGCCGATCGGTGAACGCTGGGCGATGATCGCCGTCCTGACGGCGGCCACCACCCCCCGCATCACCTTCTACGCACTGCTCATCGGCTGCGCCTTCGCCGCGACCTACACCACCGCGGGCCGTGTGCTGCGGTCGCTGACGCGCAAGGCCCGCAGGACCGACCGCGCTGCCAAGGCCCTGGCCGACCTCGCCGACAGCGGCCCCCTCGTCGAACTGCTGACGCGTGCCGCCCGCGGCGCCTCCCGCTACTCGGCGCCGTACACCGCCCTTGCCGGCGGCGTCCTCGTCCTGGCCTCGGCCCTGCTGTGGGGCGCCGGCTGGCAGACCGTCCTCTGCGCCGTCGGCTACGCGCTGATGTCGGCCATAGCCGTGCTGCGCCCCCTCAAGGGCGCCCTCGACTGGCTGGTCCCACCCATCTTCCGGGCCGCCGAGTACTGCACCGTTTTGGTGCTGGCGGCCAAAGCAGGGATGAACGGAGTACTTCCTGCGGCTTTCGGGCTGGTGGCGGCCGTCGCCTACCATCACTACGACACGGTGTACCGCATCCGCGGCGACGCCGGCGCGCCGCCGCCCTGGCTGGTGCGCGCGATCGGGGGGCACGAAGGCCGGACGCTGCTGGTCACGATCCTGGCCGAGCTGCTCACCGCAGCACAGTTCAAGGTCGCGCTCACGGCCCTCGCCGGATACGTGGCCCTTGTGGTGCTCGTCGAGAGCATCCGCTTCTGGGTGGCCGCCCACAAGGGTGGCGCGCCCGCCGTACACGATGAAGGAGAACCCGCATGATCGGCCTCGTGCTGGCGGCCGGAGCCGGACGGCGTCTGCGCCCCTACACCGACACCCTGCCAAAGGCTTTGGTGCCGGTGGGGCCCGAGGGCATGGAGGACAGCATCACCGTTCTCGACCTGACCCTCGGCAACTTCGCCGAGATCGGCCTGACCGAGGTCGCGATCATCGTGGGCTACCGCAAGGAGGCCGTCTACGACCGCAAGGCGGCCCTGGAGGAGAAGTACGGCCTCAAGCTCACCCTCATCGACAACGACAAGGCCGAGGAGTGGAACAACGCCTACTCCCTGTGGTGCGGCCGTGACGCCCTCAACGACGGCGTGATCCTCGCCAACGGTGACACCGTGCACCCGGTCTCCGTCGAGAAGACGCTGCTCGCCGCACGCGGCGACGGCAAGAAGATCATCCTCGCCCTCGACACGGTGAAGAACCTCGCCGACGAGGAGATGAAGGTCGTCGTGGACCCCGACAAGGGCGTCCAGAAGATCACCAAGCTCATGGAGCCGTCCGAGGCGACCGGCGAGTACATCGGCGTCACCCTCATCGAGGGCGACGCCGCCGCGGATCTCGCCGATGCGCTGAAGACGGTGTGGGAGACCGACCCGCAGCAGTTCTACGAGCACGGGTACCAGGAGCTCGTCAACCGCGGCTTCAAGATCGACGTGGCGCCCATCGGTGACGTGCAGTGGGTCGAGATCGACAACCACGACGACCTGGCCCGGGGACGGGAGATCGCGTGCCGCTACTGACGAGGCTCATCCCCTCGCCGGTCGTCGTCGACATCCGCCCGGGTGCTCTCGACGACCTGGCGGGCGTGCTCGCGGACGAGCGTATTTCGCACTCCGGCAAGCTGGCCGTCGCGGTCAGCGACGGCTCGGGCGCCCGGCTGCGGGAGCGGCTCGCCCCCAGCCTGCCCGGCGCCACCTGGTACGAGGTCGGCGGCGGCACCCTCGACGACGCGGTCCGGCTGGCCGGGGACATGAAGGCCGGCCACTACGACGCGCTCGTCGGGCTGGGCGGCGGCAAGATCATCGACTGTGCCAAGTTCGCCGCGGCGCGCGTCGGCCTGCCGCTGGTAGCTGTGCCCACGAACCTCGCGCACGACGGTCTGTGCTCGCCGGTCGCGACGCTCGACAACGACGCCGGGCGCGGCTCGTACGGCGTGCCGAACCCGATCGCGGTCGTCATCGACCTCGACGTCATCCGCGAGGCCCCCGTGCGCTTCGTGCGCGCCGGCATCGGCGACGCCGTCTCCAATATCTCCGCGATCGCGGACTGGGAGCTGGCCAACCGCGTCAACGGCGAGAAGATCGACGGCCTCGCCGCGGCGATGGCCCGCCAGGCCGGAGAGGCCGTGCTGCGCCACCCCGGCGGCATCGGCGACAACGACTTCCTCCAGGTGCTGGCCGAGGCGCTGGTCCTCAGTGGCATCGCGATGTCGGTGTCGGGCGACTCCCGTCCGTCCTCCGGCGCATGCCACGAGATCAACCACGCCTTCGACCTGCTGTTCCCCAAGCGCGCGGCCGCCCACGGCGAGCAGTGCGGCTTGGGCGCCGCCTTCGCGATGTATCTGCGCGGGGCGCACGAGGAGTCGGCCTACATGGCCCAGGTGCTGCGCCGGCACGGGCTGCCCGTGCTGCCGGAGGAGATCGGATTCACGGTGGACGAGTTCGTCCAGGTCGTGGAGTTCGCCCCGCAGACCCGGCCCGGCCGGTACACGATCCTCGAACACCTCGACCTGAAGACCGACCAGATCAAGGACACATACGCCGACTATGTCAAGGCCATCGGTAGCTGAACTCCGTCCGGTCGTCCACCCCGCGGGGGTGAAGGACCGTCGCAGCGGTGAGCACTGGATGGGACGCCTCTACATGCGTGAGGTGTCCCTGCGGGTCGACCGCTACCTGGTCAACACCAGGGTGACGCCCAACCAGCTCACGTACCTGATGACCCTCTTCGGCGTGCTCGCGGCCCCGGCGCTCCTCGTGCCGGGGATCCCGGGCGCCGTGCTCGGCGTGGTGTGCGTCCAGCTGTATCTTCTGCTGGACTGCGTCGACGGCGAGATCGCGCGATGGAAGAAGCAGTACTCGCTCGCCGGGGTCTATCTGGACCGCGTCGGCGCCTATCTGACCGATGCCGCCGTGCTCGTGGGCTTCGGCCTGCGCGCCGCCGACCTGTGGGGACCCGGCCGGATCGACTGGCTGTGGGCTTTCCTCGGCACCCTCGCCGCCCTCGGCGCGATCCTGATCAAGGCCGAGACCGACCTGGTCGGCGTCGCCCGCCACCAGGGCGGGCTGCCGCCGGTCAAGGAGTCGGCCGCCGAGCCGCGCTCGTCCGGAATGGCGCTCGCCCGCAAGGCGGCCGCGGCGCTGAAGTTCCACCGCCTCATCCTCGGGATCGAGGCGTCCCTCCTGATCCTGGTCCTGGCGATCGTGGACACGGTCAGGGGCGACCTGTTCTACGAGCGGCTCGGCGTCGCCGTGCTTGCCGGTATCGCGCTCCTCCAGACCGTGCTGCACCTCGTGTCGATCCTCGCCTCCAGCAGGCTGAAGTGAGCGGCGCCATAAGGGTCGGGGCCGTCATCATCACGATGGGCAACCGCCCCGCCGAACTGCGCGCCCTCATCGACTCGGTGACCAAGCAGGACGGCGACCCCGTCGAGGTCGTCGTGGTCGGCAACGGCTCGCCCGTCCCGGACGTCCCCGGCGGCGTCCGTACGGTCGAACTGCCCGAGAACCTCGGCATTCCCGGCGGCCGCAACGTCGGCATCGAGGCCTTCGGCCCCGGCGGCACCGAGGTGGACGTCCTCCTCTTCCTGGACGACGACGGCCTCCTCGCCCACCACGACACCGCCGAGCTGTGCCGCCAGGCCTTCGCGGCGGACCCGGAGCTCGGGATCATCAGCTTCCGCATCGCCGACCCGGACACCGGCGAGACCCAGAGGCGTCACGTGCCCCGGCTGCGCGCCTCCGACCCGATGCGCTCCTCCCGTGTCACCACCTTCCTCGGCGGCGCCAACGCCGTGCGTACGAAGGTCTTCGCCGAGGTCGGAGGACTTCCGGACGAGTTCTTCTACGCCCATGAGGAGACCGACCTGGCCTGGCGGGCGCTGGACGCGGGCTGGATGATCGACTACCGGTCGGACATGGTGCTGTACCACCCCACGACCGCCCCGTCCCGGCACGCGGTCTACCACCGGATGGTCGCCCGCAACCGGGTCTGGCTGGCCCGCCGCAACCTGCCCGCCCTGCTCGTCCCGGTCTACCTGGGCGTCTGGATGCTTCTGACGCTGCTGCGCCGCCCCTCGCGGCCCGCGCTGAGGGCGTGGTTCGGCGGGTTCAGGGAAGGCTGGACGACTCCGTGCGGCCCGCGGCGCCCCATGAAGTGGCGTACGGTGTGGCGGCTGACCCGACTGGGTCGGCCTCCGGTCATCTGACAAGCTCGATAGTCGGAACCATCGGAACCAAGCGGGTGGGACCCGGATCCCGGCTCCCATCCGTGCGCGGGCAGGCCGCGCATACCGAAAACGGAGAGTTTGCCAACCTGTGAGTGAGACAACGCATGGCGGCGGAGTCGCGGTGAGCGCCCGACTGTCGCCCGATGACGGGCTGACCGCGGCCGAACTGGCCGCCAGATACGGGCTCTCGGTCAGTGGTGCCCGGCCCGGACTCGTCGAGTACGTCCGCCAGCTGTGGGGACGGCGTCACTTCATCCTCGCCTTCTCGCAGGCGAAGCTCACCGCCCAGTACGCCCAGGCCAAGCTGGGCCAGGTATGGCAGGTCGCCACCCCGCTGCTGAACGCGCTGGTGTACTACTTCATCTTCGGCCTGATCCTGAAGGCCAGCCGGGGCATGTCGCACGGGACGTACATCCCGTTCCTGGTGACGGGTGTCTTCGTCTTCACCTTCACACAGAGCTCGATCATGGCCGGTGTGCGGGCGATCTCCGGCAATCTGGGCCTGGTGCGCGCCCTGCACTTCCCACGGGCCTCGCTGCCCATCTCGTTCGCGCTGCAGCAGCTCCAGCAGCTGCTCTTCTCGATGATCGTGCTGTTCGCCGTGGCGGTGGGGTTCGGCAGCTATCCGAGCCTGTCCTGGGTGCTGATCGTTCCGATCCTGGTGCTGCAGTTCCTGTTCAACACCGGTCTCGCGCTGATCGTGGCGCGGATGGGCGCGAAGACCCCGGACCTCGCCCAGCTGATGCCTTTCATCCTGCGTACCTGGATGTACATGTCCGGCGTCATGTTCTCCATCCACAACATGCTCGTCGGCCGCCCAGAATGGGTCGTCCGCGCGTTGCAGGTGAACCCGGCGGCCGTCTACATGGACCTCATGCGCTTCGCGCTCATCAAGAACTACGGCGCCGCGAACCTCCCGCCGCACGTGTGGGCCATCGCGCTGTTCTGGGCCGTCGTCGTCTTCGTCGGCGGGTTCGTGTACTTCTGGAAGGCGGAGGAGCGGTACGGCCGTGGCTGAGCAGAGCACCGGGGCCAGGATCCCCACCGTCATCGCGGACGAGCTGCACATCGTCTACCGCGTCAACGGCGCCAAGACCGGCAAGGGCAGCGCGACCGCGGCCCTCAGCCGCATCCTGAGGCGAGGCTCCGACGAGGCGGCGCGCGGCGTGCGCAAGGTGCACGCGGTCAGGGGCGTCTCATTCGTCGCCTACCGTGGCGAGGCCATCGGCCTGATCGGCTCGAACGGTTCCGGCAAGTCCACGCTGCTGCGTGCGATCGCCGGTCTGCTGCCCGCCGAGCGCGGCAGGGTCTACACCGACGGCCAGCCCTCGCTGCTCGGTGTCAACGCGGCTCTGATGAACGACCTGACGGGCGAGCGCAACGTCATCCTGGGCGGCCTCGCGATGGGGATGTCCCGCGAGCAGATCAAGGAGCGCTACCAGGAGATCGTCGACTTCTCCGGCATCAACGAGAAGGGCGACTTCATCACACTGCCGATGCGCACCTACTCCTCCGGTATGGGGGCGCGGCTGCGTTTCTCCATCGCGGCCGCCAAGGACCACGACGTCCTCATGATCGACGAGGCCCTGGCCACCGGTGACCGCGCCTTCCAGAAGCGCTCCGAGGAACGCATCAGGGAGCTGCGCAAGCACGCGGGCACGGTGTTTCTGGTCAGTCACAACAACAAGTCGATCCGTGACACCTGCGATCGTGTCCTGTGGCTGGAGCGCGGCGAGCTGCGGATGGACGGGCCGACCGAAGAGGTCCTCAAGGAATACGAGAAGTTCTCGGGCAAGTAGTCCCGTCGCCCGGGGCCCCGCTGGAACGTTCCGGTGGGGCCCTGCGTCTGCAAAGGAAACGCCAACTCTGTTTGGGCTTGGGAATCTTGACGCCAATCGGTGTGTTGTTGTGATGCGCAGGACACCCCGCCGAAGCTAGCTGCGTTGTACAACGTAAGCTGTACCGGTGCTGATTCGCGGCAAGTGGGGCGATAATGCACTACACCCCCCGCACTGTCGCGCTGCGTGGACGCTCGGGCGGCGTGTCCGAAATAGGATGTATTGGGTCGGCGGTGTAGAACGGGAGATGTGACGGCAATGGCTACGGAAAGTCTCCAGCTCCGCGAGGCATGTGCCGTCTCCGCGTCGGGCGGCGAGCGGTGACCGAAGCCGGGACGGCGTGCACCGGCGACCCGGAGCGCGGCACCCTCGACAAGGCTGCGGACGAAAACTTCCCCGTGGCGCCCTTCTTCCTGCCCAGGGCCTGGCGTGCCGACCTGATGGCCGTCTACGGCTTCGCCCGGCTCGTCGACGACATCGGTGACGGTGACCTGGCCCCCGGTGGCGCCGACGCCCGCCTCCTCGGCGTGTCGCCCGAAGGGGCCGAGGACCGTCTCGTCCTCCTGGACGCCTTCGAGGCGGATCTGCACCGGGTCTTCGACTCGACGCCGCGTCACCCCCTCCTCCGCCGTCTCCAGCCCACGGTCCGGCGGGTCGGCCTCACCCCCGAGCCGTTTCTGGGCCTGATCGCCGCCAACCGCCAGGATCAGCTGGTCAGGCGGTACGAGACATACGGCGACCTCCTCGCGTACTGCGAACTGTCCGCCAATCCGGTCGGCCGCCTGGTCCTGGCCGTCACCGGCACCTCCACCCCCGAGCGCATCCGCCGCTCCGACGCGATCTGCACGGCGCTGCAGATCGTCGAGCACCTGCAGGACGTCGCCGAGGACCTCGGCCGCGACCGCATCTATCTGCCCGCCGAGGACATGAAGCGCTTTCATGTCCAGGAGACGGATCTCGCCACGACCACAGCAGGCGCATCGGTGCGCGCACTGGTTGCGTACGAAGCGGAACGCGCCCGCGATCTCCTGAATGAAGGCGCCCCCCTGGTGGGTAGCGTCCACGGCAGGCTGAGGCTGTTGCTCGCGGGCTTCGTGGCGGGAGGAAGGGCGGCGATCCATGCGATCGCCGCCGCCGAATTCGACGTACTTCCCGGCCCGCCCAAGCCCGGCAAGCTCCGGTTGCTGCGCGAGGTGGGCGTGACTCTGCGAGGAGAGGGGTGATCCGGACCGTGGAGTCGGAACAGCACGTGGCCCCGCCGGTACTCGCCGCGTACAGCTACTGCGAGGCCGTGACGGGGCAGCAGGCCCGTAACTTCGCGTACGGCATCAGACTCCTGCCGACGCCCAAGCGCCGCGCGATGTCGGCGCTCTACGCGTTCTCCAGGCGTGTCGACGACATCGGCGACGGCGCGCTGGCCGCCGACGTCAAGGCGTCACGGCTCGAGGAGACCCGGGCGCTGCTGGCCCGGATCCGCGACGGAGAGGTGGCCGAGGACGACACCGACCCGGTCGCGGTCGCCCTCACGCATGCCGCCCGGCACTTCCCGATTCCGCTCGGCGGCCTCGATGAACTCATCGACGGCGTCCTCATGGACGTACGCGGCGAGACCTACGAGACCTGGGACGACCTGAAGGTCTACTGCCGCTGTGTCGCCGGGGCCATCGGACGGCTCTCGCTCGGAGTGTTCGGTACGGAACCGGGGGCGCGTGGGGCCGAGCGCGCGCCGGAGTATGCCGACACGCTCGGGCTGGCCCTGCAACTCACCAACATCCTCCGGGACGTCCGTGAGGACGCCGAGGGCGGGCGCGTCTATCTGCCGACCGACGACCTCGCGAAGTTCGGCTGCTCGGCCGGGTTCCATGGACCGACCCCACCCGAGGGCTCCGACTTCGCGGGCCTCGTGCACTTCGAAGTGCGTCGGGCCCGCACCCTTTTTGCCGAGGGCTACCGGCTGCTGCCCATGCTCGACCGGCGCAGCGGCGCCTGTGTCGCCGCCATGGCGGGCATCTACCGCCGTCTCCTCGACCGCATCGAGCGCCAGCCGGAGGCCGTGCTGCGTGGCCGGGTCTCGCTGCCCGGACGTGAGAAGGCGTACGTCGCCGTGCGCGGCCTGTCGGGTCTCGACGCCCGGAACGTGTCACGACGGACCGTCAGGAGGCGGGCCTGATGGACAATCCGCTCCAAGGTGACTCCACCGGCGAAAAGCGGCAGGCAACCCTCCGGTGCGGCGCGGCGTCCCTGACTGCGACGACCCGCCGTGCATCGTTCAAGCACCACGGCGGACCGGCAGGGGAGGAAGCACGATGACCGACGACACGCAGTCGGAGGGCCCGGCCGCGGACACCTCGAGGCGCCCCGGGGCGCCGTCCGCCTCCGGGTCGTCCGCAGTGGTGGTCGGCGCGGGGCTCGCCGGGATCACGGCCGCCCTCGCGCTCGCCGACGCCGGGGTGCGCGTCACCCTGCTGGAGGGGCGGCCGCGGCTGGGCGGTCTCGCCTTCTCCTTCCAGCGCGGCGACCTGACCGTGGACAACGGTCAGCACGTCTATCTGCGCTGCTGCACCGCCTACCGCTGGTTCCTCGACCGCATCGACGCGGCCGCGCTCGCACCCCTGCAGGATCGTCTCGACGTGCCCGTTCTCGACGCGAACGGCACACCGGGACGACGGCTCGGCAGACTACGGCGCGACGCACTGCCCGTACCGCTGCACCTCGGGCGCAGCCTGGCCACCTACCCCCATCTCTCGCTCGCCGAGCGCGCCAGAGTAGGGCGCGCCGCCCTGGCGCTCCGAGCTCTCGACCTCGCGGACCCCGCGCTCGACACGGAGGACTTCGGCAGCTGGCTGACCGCGCACGGTCAGTCGGCGCGTGCCGTCGAGGCACTGTGGGACCTGGTCGGGGTCGCCACCCTCAACGCGGTGGCCGGCGACGCTTCGCTCGGGCTCGCCGCGATGGTGTTCAAGACGGGTCTGCTGTCCGACCCGGGCGCGGCCGACATCGGCTGGGCGCGCGTCCCGCTGGGTGAACTGCACGACCGGCTGGCCCGCAAGGCGCTCGACTCCGCGGGCGTCCGTACCGAGGTCCGTACACGCGTCACCTCCATCTCCCCTTACAACAACGGGCGCTGGAGCGTTCAGGTTCCCGGGGAGTCCATCGAGACCGACGCCGTCGTCCTGGCCGTACCGCAGCGTGAGGCCCACGATCTGCTGCCCGCCGGAGCCCTCGACGCGCCCGAACGGCTGCTCGACATCGGCACCGCTCCGATCCTCAACATCCATGTCGTCTACGACCGCAAGGTGCTGAGCAGGCCGTTCTTCGCGGCGCTCGGCTCCCCGGTGCAGTGGGTCTTCGACCGCACCGAGGCCTCCGGGCTGCGCGATGGCCAGTACCTCGCCTTGTCACAGTCGGCCGCGCAGGACGAGATCGACGAGCCCGTGTCGGCGCTGCGCGAGCGCTATCTGCCGGAGCTGGAACGCCTGTTGCCCGCCACCCGCCGCGCCGAGGTGAAGGACTTCTTCGTGACCCGGGAGCGCACCGCGACGTTCGCCCCCACCCCCGGCGTCGGACGGCTGCGGCCCGGCGCCCGCACCAAGGCCCCCGGCCTCTGCCTGGCCGGAGCGTGGACCGCCACCGGGTGGCCCGCGACCATGGAGAGTGCGGTCCGCAGTGGTGTCAGTGCGGCGGGCGCCGCGCTGGACGCCCTCGGCCGGTCCGGCGCGCACCTCCCCGGCCTCTTCGAGGAGGCGGCATGAGCGTCGATCTGCACGGGACAGGCCCCCGCACCCCCGGTATCGCAACAAGAGGAGAGACTGTGCCCACTGTGCCCCCGGCCGAGACGGCCGCTCGAGAGACCGCGGTGGACGTGTCCGCGCTTCTGGAGCGCGGCCGGACCCTGGCCACCCCGGTGCTGCGGGAGGCAGTGGACCGTCTGGCGCCGCCCATGGACACCGTCGCCGCCTACCACTTCGGCTGGATCGACGCGGAGGGCAACCCCGCGGACGGTGACGGCGGCAAGGCCGTGCGCCCGGCCCTCGCCCTGCTCTCCGCCGAAGCCGCGGGCCGGGCCCCCGAGGTGGGCGTGCCGGGGGCGGTCGCGGTCGAGCTGGTGCACAACTTCTCGCTGCTGCACGACGACCTGATGGACGGCGACGAGCAGCGCCGTCACCGCGACACCGTGTGGAAGGTGCACGGTCCCGCGCAGGCCATCCTCGTCGGCGACGCCCTGTTCGCCCTGGCCAACGAGATCCTGCTGGAGCTCGGCACCGTCGAGGCCGGCCGCGCCACCCGCCGGCTGACCACCGCCACCCGCGCCCTGATCGACGGTCAGGCGCAGGACATCTCCTATGAACACCGCGACCGCGTCAGCGTCGCCGAGTGCCTGGAGATGGAGGGCAACAAGACCGGCGCCCTCCTCGCCTGCGCCTCCTCCATCGGTGCGGTCCTCGGCGGCGCCGACGACAGCACCGCCGACACCCTGGAGAAGTACGGCTACCACCTCGGCCTCGCCTTCCAGGCCATCGACGACCTCCTCGGCATCTGGGGCGACCCGGAGGCCACCGGCAAGCAGACCTGGAGTGATCTGCGCCAGCGCAAGAAGTCCCTGCCGGTCGTGGCCGCGCTGGCGGCGGGCGGACCCGCCTCCGAGCGGCTCGGCGAGATGCTCGCCGAGGACGCCAAGAGCAGCGACTTCGCGAACTTCTCCGAGGAGGAGTTCGCCGCGCGCGCCGCGCTCATCGAGGAGGCGGGCGGCCGCGAGTGGACCGCCCAGGAGGCGCGCCGCCAGCACGCGGTCGCCATCGAAGCACTCGACTCGGTCCAGATGCCCAAGGAGGTGCGGGACCGGTTCACGGCACTCGCCGACTTCGTCGTGGTACGGAAGAGATGATCACTATCGGTCGCATACACCTCGCGTAGTCGCCGGCCGGTGGCGCGAGAGACGCACACCGGCCGACGGCGGACCCACAGCAGCACGACTTGCACGACTGCACGAAGGGGAAGCCATGACAGCGACGACCGACGGAAGCACCGGGGCCCTGCCGCCCCGCGCCGACTCGGCCAGCGAAACAGACGCACCGCTCCCGCAGGCGGCCGGGACGGGCGGCACTCGAGAGGCCGCCGAACGCGCGATGCAGCGCGCGACAGACTTCCTGCTCTCGCGGCAGGACGCCCAGGGCTGGTGGAAGGGCGACCTCGAGACGAACGTCACGATGGACGCCGAGGATCTGCTGCTCCGTCAGTTCCTGGGGATCCGGGACGAGAAGACCACCCGCGCCGCCGCCCTGTTCATCCGTGGCGAGCAGCGTGACGACGGCACCTGGGCCACCTTCTACGGCGGACCCGGCGAACTGTCCGCCACCATCGAGGCGTATGTCGCCCTGCGCCTGGCCGGCGACGCGCCGGACGAGCCCCATATGGCGAAGGCCTCCGCATGGATCCGCGAGCGTGGCGGTATCGCCGCCGCCCGCGTCTTCACCCGGATCTGGCTCGCCCTCTTCGGCTGGTGGAAGTGGGAGGACCTGCCGGAACTACCTCCGGAGCTCATCTACTTCCCCAAGTGGATGCCGCTGAACATCTACGACTTCGGGTGCTGGGCACGGCAGACCATCGTGCCGCTCACCATCGTCTCCGCGAAGCGCCCGGTGCGGCCCGCGCCGTTCCCGCTCGACGAACTGCACACCGACGCGAAAAACCCCAGCCCGGCCAAGGAGCCCGCCCCGGTGGCCAGTTGGGACGGCGTCTTCCAGCGGCTGGACAAGGCGCTGCACCAGTTCCGCAAGGTCGCCCCGCGCCGGCTGCGCAGAGCGGCCATGAACACCGCGGCCCGCTGGATCATCGAGCGGCAGGAGAACGACGGCTGCTGGGGCGGGATCCAGCCGCCCGCGGTGTACTCGGTCATCGCCCTGCACCTGCTCGGCTACGACCTCCAGCACCCCGTGATGCGCGAGGGCATCGCCTCACTGGACCGTTTCGCCGTGTGGCGCGAGGACGGCGCCCGCATGATCGAGGCCTGTCAGTCCCCGGTGTGGGACACCTGCCTCGCCACCATCGCGCTCGCCGACGCGGGCGTGCCGGCCGACCACCCGCAGTTGGTGAAGGCGGCCGACTGGATGATCGGCGAGCAGATCGTCCGGCCCGGCGACTGGTCGGTACGCAGGCCCGGGCTGCCCCCGGGCGGCTGGGCGTTCGAGTTCCACAACGACAACTACCCCGACATCGACGACACCGCCGAAGTGGTCCTCGCGCTGCGCCGCGTCAAGCATCACGACCGGGACCGGGTCGAGGCCGCGATCGGGCGCGGGGTGCGCTGGAACCTCGGCATGCAGTCGAAGGACGGTGCGTGGGGCGCCTTCGACGTCGACAACACCAGCCCGTTCCCCAACCGGCTGCCCTTCTGCGACTTCGGTGAGGTCATCGATCCGCCGTCCGCCGACGTCACCGCGCACGTCGTCGAAATGCTCGCGATCGAGGGACTCTCCCACGACCCGCGCACCCGCCGCGGCATCGAGTGGCTGCTGGCCGAACAGGAGCCGGACGGCTCGTGGTTCGGGCGCTGGGGCGTCAACTACGTCTACGGAACCGGCTCGGTGGTGCCTGCCCTGGTGGCCGCCGGAATCCCCGGCGCGCATCCGGCGATCCGCCGGGCGGTCGCCTGGCTGGACAGCGTGCAGAACGACGACGGCGGCTGGGGCGAGGACCTGCGCTCCTACAAGTACGTCGAGGAGTGGAGCGGCCGGGGTGCCTCCACCGCCTCACAGACGGCATGGGCGCTGCTCGCGCTGCTGGCCGCGGGGGAGGGCGAGAGCAAGGCCGTGGAGCGCGGCATCGAGTTCCTCGCCCAGACCCAGCACGAGGACGGCTCCTGGGACGAGCCGTACTTCACCGGCACCGGCTTCCCCTGGGACTTCTCCATCAACTACCACCTCTACCGGCAGGTCTTCCCGCTCACCGCGCTCGGCCGCTTTGTCCACGGCGAGCCGTTCGCCGAGGCCAAGGGGAGCTGATGAGCCAGAAGCCCGGCCCGGCCCCGCTGCTGATCGCCTGCGCGCTCGGCATCGAGAGCCTCGCCCTGCGCAGCGGCCACCACACGGGCGCCGACGGGCACGTCACCGTACTCCGTACGGGTATGGGACCCCGGGCGGCCGAACGCTCGGTCACCCGGGCGCTCGCCGACCCGGCCCTCGAAGACGCCGCCGTGCTCGCCACGGGCTTCTGCGCGGGACTGGCGCCCGGGATGCACCCCGGCGACCTGGTCGTCGCCGAGGAGGCCCGGGACCCGCGGGGCACCACCCCGTGCGTGGGCACAGAGCTGCTTGTGAAGGAACTCGTGCGGACCGTCCCGGGGCGCACCGTACACACCGGACCGCTCACCGGCTCGGACCACGTCGTCCGCGGTCAGGAAAGGTCGCATCTGCTCGCGACCGGCGCGATCGCGGTCGACATGGAGTCCGCGGCCACGTTGTACAGCGCCGTGCGCACGGGCGCGCGCCCGGTTGCGGCCGTCCGGGTGGTCGTGGACGCTCCAGAACATGAGCTCGTCCGTATCGGCACGTTGCGCGGTGGAATATCGGCTTTCCGTGTTCTTCGTGCTGTCCTTCCCGCTTTCTATGAATGGCACCGTTCCTTGCTGCTCCCTCGGAGGTGAGCCAGATGGCCATGCCGCTTCGTCAAACCATCAAGGTCGCTACCTACCTGTTTGAACAGAAACTCAAGAAGCGGGACAAGTTCGCACTGCTGGTCGAGTTGGAGCCGCTCTTCGCCTGCAACCTCAAGTGCGAGGGCTGCGGCAAGATCCAGCATCCGGCAGGCGTGCTCAAGCAGCGCATGCCCGTCGCCCAAGCCGTGGGAGCGGTGCTTGAGTCCGGTGCGCCGATGGTGTCCATCGCGGGCGGTGAGCCCCTGATGCACCCGCAGATCGACGAGATCGTACGGCAACTGGTGGCCAAGAAGAAGTTCGTCTTCCTGTGCACCAACGCACTGCTGATGCGCAAGAAGATGGACAAGTTCAAGCCCTCGCCCTACTTCGCCTGGGCGGTGCACATCGACGGGCTGCGTGAGCGGCACGACGCCTCGGTGGCCAAGGAGGGCACCTTCGACGAGGCGGTGGAGGCCATCAAGGAGGCCAAGCGGCGCGGCTTCCGGGTCACCACCAACTCCACCTTCTTCAACACGGACACCCCGCAGACCGTCGTCGAGGTGCTGAACTACCTCAACGACGATCTGAAGGTCGACGAGATGATGCTCTCGCCCGCCTACGCCTACGAGAAGGCCCCCGACCAGGAGCACTTCCTCGGCGTCCAGCAGACCCGCGAGCTCTTCAAAAAAGCCTTCGCGGGCGGCAACCGCAGGCGGTGGCGGCTCAACCAGAGCCCGCTGTTCCTGGACTTCCTGGAGGGCAAGGTCGACTTTCCGTGCACCGCGTGGGCGATCCCGAGCTACTCGCTCTTCGGCTGGCAGAAGCCCTGCTACCTGATGAGCGACGGGTACGTGGCCACGTACCGGCAACTGCTGGAGGAGACCGACTGGGACAAGTACGGCCGCGGCAAGGACCCCCGCTGCGCCAACTGCATGGCGCACTGCGGCTACGAGCCGACCGCCGTGCTGGCCACCATGGGCTCCCTGAAGGAGTCGCTGCGGGCCGCCCGCGAGACCATGACCAGCGGAAATGAGCGGTGACATCATGACCGCCGTCCCCTTGGGCGTCCCCGAGGTACCGGTCCGGCCGATCGCCGCGCGGCGCGCCGCGCGGCAGATCCACGTCGGACCGGTGGCCGTCGGGGGCGGGGCCCCGGTGTCGGTGCAGTCGATGACGACGACCCGTACGTCGGACATCGGCGCCACCTTGCAGCAGATCGCGGAGCTCACCGCGTCCGGCTGCCAGATCGTGCGCGTCGCCTGCCCCACGCAGGACGACGCGGACGCCCTCGCCACGATCGCCCGCAAGTCACAGATCCCGGTGATCGCGGACATCCACTTCCAGCCGAAGTACGTGTTCGCGGCGATCGAGGCGGGCTGCGCGGCCGTTCGGGTGAATCCCGGAAACATCAAACAGTTCGACGACAAGGTGAAGGAGATCGCGCGGGCGGCCAAGGACCACGGCACCCCGATCCGGATCGGGGTGAACGCCGGCTCGCTGGACAGGCGGCTCCTGCAGAAGTACGGCCGGGCGACGCCCGAGGCGCTCGTCGAGTCGGCCCTGTGGGAGGCGTCCCTCTTCGAGGAGCACGACTTCCGGGACATCAAGATCTCGGTGAAGCACAACGACCCGGTCGTGATGGTCAACGCCTACCGGCTCCTGGCCGAGCAGTGCGACTATCCGCTGCACCTGGGTGTCACGGAGGCCGGTCCGGCCTTCCAGGGCACGATCAAGTCGGCGGTCGCCTTCGGAGCGCTGCTCGGTGAGGGCATCGGCGACACCATCCGGGTGTCGCTGTCGGCCCCGCCCGCCGAGGAGGTCAAGGTCGGAATCCAGATCCTGGAGTCCCTGGGACTTCGGCAGCGGCGCCTGGAGATCGTCTCGTGCCCGTCGTGCGGGCGCGCCCAGGTCGATGTGTACAAGCTGGCCGACGAGGTCACGGCGGGCCTGGAGGGCATGCAGGTGCCGCTGCGGGTCGCGGTCATGGGCTGTGTGGTCAACGGTCCGGGGGAGGCGCGGGAGGCGGATCTGGGGGTCGCCTCCGGCAACGGCAAGGGCCAGATCTTCGTCAAGGGTGAGGTCATCAAGACCGTGCCCGAGTCGAAGATCGTGGAGACCCTCATCGAGGAGGCGATGAAGATCGCCGAGCGGATGGAGAAGGACGGCGTCGGGTCCGGCACCCCGACCGTCACCACGCCGGGAGCATCTGACGTCACCGTCGGTTGAACCGGCTTACCAGCGAGTGAGCCGAAGGAGCGCGACGGTGTCGAGAAGGTGAGCGCGCGCAGGCCCGACGAAGGAGGGCTGAGCACGGTCGCCTTCTCGGCACCGGCTGTGGCGCTCCGGAGGCGAACCGAGCGCTTGAAAAGAGGGGAGGCCCGAGCGTGACCATTCTGGAGAACATCCGGGGACCACGCGACCTGAAGGCGCTGTCCGAGGCAGAGCTCAGTCGACTGGCCGAGGAGATCAGGGAGTTCCTGGTCCAGGCGGTCGCCAGGACCGGCGGTCACCTGGGGCCCAATCTGGGGGTGGTGGAACTCTCCATCGCGCTCCACCGGGCCTTCGAGTCACCGGTCGACCGCATCCTGTGGGACACCGGCCACCAGAGCTATGTGCACAAGCTGCTGACGGGACGTCAGGATTTCTCCAAGCTGCGCGGCAAGGGGGGCCTGTCCGGCTATCCGTCGCGTGAGGAGTCCGAGCACGACATTATTGAGAACAGCCACGCCTCCACCGCGCTCGGCTGGGCCGACGGGCTCGCCAAGGCCCGCCAGGTGCAGGGGGAGAAGGGCCATGTCGTCGCGGTCATCGGCGACGGCGCGCTGACCGGTGGCATGGCGTGGGAGGCGCTCAACAACATCGCCGCCGCCAAGGACCGCCCGCTGATCATCGTCGTCAACGACAACGAACGCTCGTACGCGCCGACCATCGGCGGCCTCGCCAACCACCTCGCCACGCTGCGCACGACCGACAGCTACGAGAAGGTCCTGGCCTGGGGCAAGGACGTGCTGCAGCGCACGCCCGTCATCGGCAACACCGTCTACGAGGCCCTGCACGGCGCGAAGAAGGGCTTCAAGGACGCCTTCGCGCCGCAGGGACTGTTCGAGGACCTGGGTCTGAAGTACGTCGGCCCGATCGACGGACACGACGTCCGGGCCGTCGAGTCGGCGCTGCGCCGTGCGAAACGCTTCCACGGCCCGGTGCTGATCCACTGCCTCACCGAGAAGGGCCGCGGCTACGAGCCCGCGCTCGCCCATGAGGAGGACCACTTCCACACCGTCGGCGTCATGGACCCGCTGACCTGCGAGCCCCTCGCACCCTCCAACGGCCGGTCCTGGACCTCGGTGTTCGGCGACGAGATCGTGCAGATCGGTGAGGAGCGCGAGGACGTCGTGGCGATCACGGCGGCCATGCTGCACCCGGTGGGCCTGACCAAGTTCGCGGAGCGGTTCCCCGACCGGGTGTGGGACGTCGGGATAGCCGAGCAGCACGCGGCGGTGTCCGCGGCGGGCCTGGCGACCGGCGGACTGCACCCCGTCGTCGCGGTCTACGCGACCTTCCTCAACCGCGCCTTCGACCAGCTCCTCATGGACGTCGCCCTGCACCGCTGCGGGGTCACGTTCGTCCTGGACCGGGCCGGAGTCACGGGCGTGGACGGACCGTCGCACAACGGCATGTGGGACATGTCGATCCTGCAGGTCGTACCGGGCCTCAGGATCGCCGCGCCGCGCGACGCCGACCAGCTGCGGGCGCAGCTGAGGGAGGCGGTCGCGGTCGACGACGCGCCCACCCTGATCCGCTTCCCGAAGGAGTCGGTCGGCCCGGCGGTCCCGGCGGTGGACCGGTTGGGGGGCATGGACGTGCTGCACCGCGCGGACCGGCCCGAGGTGCTCCTGGTCGCCGTGGGGGTCATGGCGCCCGTCTGCCTGCAGGCCGCCGAGCTGCTTCAGGCCCGCGGCATTGGCTGCACGGTCGTCGACCCGCGCTGGGTCAAGCCCGTCGACCCGTCGCTGCCGGGCCTGGCCGCCGAGCACCGGCTCGTCGCGGTCGTCGAGGACAACAGCCGCTCGGCCGGCATCGGCTCCGCTGTCCAGCTGGCGCTTGCCGACGCCGACATCGACGTACCCGTACGGCGGTTCGGGATCCCGGAGCAGTTCCTCGCGCACGCCAAGCGCGGCGAGGTGCTCGCGGACATCGGCCTCACGCCCGTCGAGATCGCGGGGCGGATCAGCGCCTCCCTGACCGCCAAGGAAGAGCTGTCCAAGGAGAAGCAGGAATGACCACCCCTTCCGGGAACCAGGAGAACGGGGCGTTCGACCTCGGCAGGCTCCTGGCCGAGCGTGGGGCCGAGCGCTACGAGCTGCATGCCAAGTACCTCAACCACCAGCTCCCGCGCATGCTCCACACCATCGGCTTCGACAAGACCTACGAGCGCGCCGAGGGCGCCCACTTCTGGGACGCGGACGGCAACGACTACCTGGACATGCTCGCCGGGTTCGGGGTGATGGGCCTGGGCCGCCACCACCCCGTGGTCCGCAAGGCGCTGCACGACGTCCTGGACGCACAGCTCGCCGACCTCACCCGCTTCGACTGCCAGCCGCTGCCCGGGCTGCTGGCGGAGAAGCTGCTGACCCACAGCCCGCACCTGGAGCGGGTGTTCTTCGGCAACAGCGGGACGGAGGCGGTCGAGACCGCGCTGAAGTTCGCCCGGTACGCCACGGGAAAGCCGCGGATCCTGTACTGCGAGCACGCCTTCCACGGGCTGACCACCGGCTCGCTGTCCGTGAACGGCGAACGCGGCTTCCGCGACGGTTTCGCGCCGCTGCTGCCCGACACGGCGGTCCCGCTCGGCGATCTCGACGCCCTCGCCCGGGAACTCAGGAAGGGAGACGTGGCCGCCCTCGTCGTCGAGCCGATCCAGGGCAAGGGCGTCCACGAGGCACCGCCCGGCTATCTGCTCGCCGCCCAGGAGCTGCTGCACAGGCACAAGGCGCTGCTGATCGCGGACGAGGTGCAGACCGGCCTCGGCCGGACCGGGGACTTCTACGCCCACCAGCACGAGAGCGGCGTCGAGCCGGACCTGGTGTGCGTGGCGAAGGCGCTCTCCGGCGGCTACGTACCGGTCGGCGCCACCCTCGGCAAGGACTGGATCTTCAAGAAGGTCTACTCGTCCATGGACCGGGTGCTCGTGCACTCGGCGAGCTTCGGGTCGAACGCGCAGGCGATGGCGGCCGGGCTCGCCGTCCTGTCCGTCATGGAGAACGAGCAGATCGTCGCGAACGCCCGTGCGGTCGGCGAGCAGCTGAAGTCCCGCCTTGCGGCGCTCACCGCCACATACGAACTGCTCAGCGACGTACGGGGCCGGGGCCTGATGATCGGCATCGAGTTCGGCCGGCCCAGCTCCCTGAAGCTGCGCAGCCGCTGGACCATGCTCCAGGCGGCCCGCAAGGGCCTGTTCGCACAGATGGTCGTCGTTCCGCTGCTGCAACGGCACCGGATCCTCACCCAGGTCTCCGGCGACCACTTGGAGGTGATCAAGCTGATCCCGCCGCTGATCATCGACGAGCGGGACGTCGACCGGTTCGTCGAGGCCTTCACCGCGGTCATGGACGACGCCCACAGCGGCAGCGGTCTGATGTGGGACTTCAGCAAGACACTGATCAAGCAGGCGGTGGCGAACCGGTAGCCACAGCCGGACTCCGGGCAGGCTTTGCCTCTTAGGCAAGAAATTTGCCGATGAGGCAAAGCTCCGGCTGAATGGAGAGCATGAGCTCTCCCGACGAGACCGACACCGGGCCGACCGAGGACCTGCCCCTTGTCGCGCCGCAGCTGCGTGCGCTGCGCCGCCGTGCCTCGCTCACCCTGGAGGCCGCGGCCCGTGCCGCCGGGCTCTCGCCCGCGCACCTCTCCCGGCTGGAGACCGGGCAGCGCCAGCCTTCGCTGCCGATGCTGTTGGCACTCGCCCGTATCTACGGTACGACCGTCTCCGAGCTGCTCGGCGAGACGGTCGCCGACCGGGACGCGGTGGTGCGCGCCCCCGACATGGAGCCGACCCGGGCGGGCGGCTGGACCTACTGGCAGGCCGGAGCGCCGGGCCGCGGCATGCAGGCCCTGCGCGTCCACGTTCCGTACGGCACACAGGGTGACATCGTCCGCGTCCACCCCGGCGAGGAATGGCTCTACGTCCTCACGGGGCGGCTGCGGCTGCGCCTCGGTGACACCACGCACGTCCTCTCGCCCGGCGACAGCGCGCACTTCGACTCGCTGACCCCGCACCGCCTCGCTGCCGCCGACCACGACGGCACCGAGCTGCTGTTCGTCCACACCCTGCTGCAGAGCCCGACCGCCGCGCTCTGCCTCGGCCCCACCCCTGGAGAAATGCCATGACCGAGCAGCCGGAGACCCGCCCCGAGCGCAGGTCGATGGAGGAGAAGTTCCCCCGCGCCCTGTGGATCCGCCTGATCATCTACATCGCGGCCGGCCACCTCTTCGCCGCCTTCATCTTCCTGCTGTTCCAGGTGGGCGCGAAGTAGGGGGAGGCCGTCCCGCAGCCGCGTACGGGAGTGCTCAGTCCAGCAGCCGCTCGCGCAGCCGCTCCCGCATCTCCGGCGTGACCCGGAGCCCCTTCTCCAGGTAGGCGTCGACGCCGCCCCAGGTGTCCTCGACGGTCTCGATCGCCGCCGCCAGGTACTCGGCGCGCGCGTCGAAGAGTGGGCTGAGCAGCTCCATCACCTCGGGGGAGTAGGCGTCGGCCGACGAGCCGTTGCGGTGCACCTTGTAGCGACGGTGCTTGGCGTTCGACTCCAGGTAGTCGGCGACGATCGCGTCCCGTTCGACCCCGACGGCCAGGAGCGTCACCGCGATCGACAGACCCGCGCGGTCCTTGCCCGCCGCGCAGTGCATCAGCGCCGGCACACTGTCCTTCACCAGCGCGTGCAGCACGTGGGAGTGCTCGGCCGTGCGTTCCCTGATGATCGTCCGGTACGAGGTGATCATGCGGTTCGCGGCCTTGCCGTCCGCGAGCAGCACCCGCAGCTGTTCCAGATCGCCGTCGCGGACCATCTTCCAGAACTCGGCGCCGTCCGCCGGGTCGGTCAGCGGCAGATTGACATTCCGCACGCCCGGCAGATCGACGTCCGGCCCCTCCAGCTTTTTGTCCGCCGCGTTGCGGAAGTCGAAGATCGTGTGCAGGCCGAGGCCTGTGAGGAACGCCGCGTCCTGCTCCGTCGCGTGCGCGAGGTGGCCGCTGCGGAAGAGCACTCCGTGCCGTACACGCCGCCCGTCCACAGTCGGCAGACCGCCCACGTCTCGGAAGTTGCGTACTCCGGTCAGTCCGGGCTCGGTAGACGGGACCTGCTGCGTCACGAGGGCTCCTCCCATCCGTCCGCCGGCGCTCCTCGTCGACGGGCCGCGCTTCGACGATACGACATCGGTTCATCAGGCAATCATCCAAGACCGAACGCAAGGCTGAACCCGAGAGGAAGACGTTGCCCACGAGGCACCTCACCCCCGATGATGTTGCTGCCTGATCGCACCTGTTCGGAACTGTGGGGGCCCCATGTTGGAAATCGGCACTGACCGTCGTACATGGCTGCTGTCGGGGCCCACGAGCAGTTATGCCCTCCGGCTCACCGACGGCGACGAGCTGCTGCATCTGCACTGGGGCCCACGGATCGCACTCGCCGACGCCGAGGCACTCGCCGCTCTGCCCGCACCCCGGTACCGGCCGTTCGAGTCCCAGCTCGACGGCCGTGAGGAATACCCGGTCGAAGGCGGCCCCCGCTTTGTGCGCCCCGCCCTGTCCGTCCGTACCGAAGAGCGCCGCGGCACCGAGTGGGCCTTCGAGGCCTACGAGGCCGACGGCGAGGAACTGCGGCTGCGGTTCACCGACTCCGGGCTCCGGATCACCCTCCACTACCGGATGCGCGGCGACGTCGTCGAGCGCTGGGTGACCCTCGCCAACGACGGCCCCGTCCCCGTCGAGCTGCTGCGCGCCGACTCCGCGACCTGGACCCTGCCCGAGCGCGACGACTGGCGGCTCTCGCAGCTGCACGGCCGCTGGGCGGCCGAGTCCCGGCTCGTACGGTCCGGCCTCACCTACGGCGAGAAGGTCATCGGCAGCCGCCGCGGCCACACCGGGCACCAGCACCTGCCCTGGGTCGCGCTCGACACGGACGCGACCGAGGAGCGCGGCGAGGTCTACGGCTGTGCGCTCGCCTGGTCGGGCAGCTGGCGGATCGCCGTGGCCCAGCTTCCGGACGCGCGCGTGCAGATCACCGGCGGCGCCGGATACGACGACTCGGGTCTGCTGCGCCTGGCGACGGGGGAGACGTACACCACCCCCGTCTTCGCGGGACTGTGGAGCGACGGCGGCCACGGCGGCGCGAGCCGCGCCTGGCACGCGTACCAGCGGGCGTACGTCATCCCGGACGCCGACCGGGACCGGCCCGTGCTCTACAACTCCTGGGAGGCCACCGAGTTCGACATCTCCGCGGAGCAGCAGGAGGCGCTCGCTCGGCGGGCGGCCGCGATCGGTGTCGAGCTGTTCGTGGTCGACGACGGCTGGTTCGGCGCCCGCACCAGCGACCACTCCGGGCTCGGCGACTGGCGGCCCAACCCCGACCGCTTCCCGTCCGGCCTCAAGCCGCTCGCGGACTACGTACACGCCCTCGGGATGCAGTTCGGCATCTGGGTCGAGCCCGAGATGGTCAACCCGGACAGCGACCTCTACCGTGCGCACCCCGACTGGGTGCAGTACCAGCCGGGGCGGAAGCGGACCGAGTTCCGCAATCAGCTCGTACTGAACCTCGCGCGCGAGGACGTCCAGGAGTACCTCTGGGAGCAGCTCGACGGGCTGCTCTCCAGCGCCCCGATCGACTATGTGAAGTGGGACTTCAACCGCTGCTTCACCGACGCCGGCTGGCCCGGCGAGCCGTATCCGCAGCGGCTCTGGGTGGACCATGTCCGCGCCCTGTACGCCCTGTTGGACCGGCTGCGGGGCGCACACCCCGGTGTCGCCTTCGAGTCCTGCTCGGGCGGCGGCGGGCGCGTCGACCTCGGCGTCATGAGCCGTACGGACGAGGTGTGGACCTCCGACAACACCGACCCGCTCGACCGGCTTGCCATCCAGCACGGCTTCAGCCAGATCCATCCGGCCCGGGTGATGTCCGCATGGGTGACCGACAGCCCGAACGCGCAGCTCAACGGGCGCGTCAGCTCGCTGCGTTTCCGGTTCGTGAGCTCCATGGCCGGAGTGCTCGGCGTCGGCGGCGACCTCACGCGGTGGAGCGAGGAGGAGTTGGCCGAGGCAGGGGACTGGATCGGCCTCTACAAGGAGATCCGTCCCGTCGTCCAGCGCGGCGACCTGTACCGGCTGCGGCCCCCGTCGGGCGGGCTGAGTGCGGTCCAGTACGTCCTCGGGGACGAGACGGTCGTCCTCGCCTGGCTCCAGGCGCAGCAATACGGCGAGCCCGTCGCCCGGTTGCGGCTGAGCGGCCTCGACCCGGCAGCAACGTACGAATGCCGCGAAACGGGCGAAGTCCACCGCGGCGCAGTGCTGTTGCACCACGGGCTGGACGCAGGACTGCGGGGCGACTTCGACGCGACGGTTATCCGGCTACGCCGCATGTGAACCTTCTGTCTGAATTGTTGTCTTCATTGGAGCGTCCTCACCTGACGAAGGAGCCGCCTCGCATGACGACCACGCGCAGAGCGTTCGGAGCCCTCGCCGCCGGTGCCGCCCTGGCCGGCTGATCGCCCATGACGACTTCCGGCACGGGCTCGGCCTGTGGGCCACCGAACTGCAGGACGGCGGCACGGTCACCGCCGCCGACGGGGTCCTCGGCATCGACGTACCGAGCGGTGCGACGGTCTGGTTCAGGCAGCGGCTGGAGGGCCCGTACGTCCTGGAGTGCACGGCCACCCCCGTCTCCGCGGGCGGGGCCGACGACAGGGTCTCCGACCTCAACAACTTCTGGAACGCCGTCGACGTACGCTCCCCGGACGACCTCTTCGCCGTCCGGCGGGGCGGTGCGCTCGCCGAGTACGACTACCTCAAGACGTACTACGCCGGATACGGCGCCAACTCGAACACCACGACGCGGCTGCGCAGGTATGTCGGTGAGCCGGGCGTACGGCCGCTGATCTACGACTACTCCGAGCCGCTGCTCGTCGCGAACGAACCCAACCGGGTCCGGATCGTCTCGGACGGCTCCACGGTCCGTTGGTGGAACAACGGACGGCTTGTCTTCGACTATGTGGACCCGGAGCCGTACACCGGCGGGCACTTCGCCTTCCGGACCGTCTGGACCCACTTCCGGATCACCGGGTTCCGAGTATGGCGGCTCCCTCAACGCCCCTGACCAGAGGCTTATTCCGAACAGGTCAAGATTCGACGAGTGGTTTATCTCACCGTCCGTCAACCCCTTCCTACGGTCGCGTAGCTCACATCCAAAGGTGAATCATGGGCCGACGTGGCAGACGATTCGAAGAGTGACACAAGATCAGTGATCGGGTCGTACGTGGCGGTGGGGGACAGCTTCACCGAGGGCGTCGGCGACCCCGGCCCCGACGGGCAGTTCGTCGGCTGGGCCGACCGGTTCGCGGTGCTCCTCGCCGACCGGCGGCCCGAGGGCGACTTCGAGTACACAAACCTTGCCGTGCGCGGCAAACTGCTCGACCAGATCGTCGAGGACCAGCTTCCGAGGGCCGTTGAACTCGCCCCGGACCTGGTCTCCTTCTGTGCGGGCGGCAACGACATCATCCGACCCGGCACCGACCCGGACGAGGTCGCCGAACGCTTCGAGCGCGCCGTCGCCGAGCTGACCTCCGCCGTCGGCGCGGTCATGGTGACCACCGGCTTCGACACCCGTGGTGTGCCCGTGCTCAAGCATCTGCGCGGCAAGATCGCCACGTACAACGGGCACGTCCGGGCGATCGCCGACCGTTACGGCTGCCCGGTCCTCGACCTGTGGTCGCTGAAAACGGTCCAGGACCGGCGCGCCTGGGACGACGACCGGCTCCACCTGTCGCCCGAGGGACATACCCGGGTCGCCCTGCGGGCAGGCCAGGTGCTCGGCATCGAGGTGCCTGCCGACCCGGACCAGCCGTGGCCGCCGCTGCCGCCGCGCGGCACGCTCGAAGTGCGGCGCGACGACATTCACTGGGCGCGGGAGTACCTGGTGCCGTGGATCGGCCGGAGGCTGCGCGGGGAGTCCTCGGGAGATCGTGTCGTGGCGAAGGGCACGTTGTCGCCGGACGACATCAAGATGCGGATCACCCAGGCGGTCTGACGCGGGGCCGTCGCGTCGGGGAGGGGGCGGGTGCGTGGCTTCGTGGGGGTGCGCTGTACGAGGGGGCGCGCGCGGAGGGGGGTTTCGCCCCCGCCGTCCCTACCCGTCCCATCCCCAGGGGTTCCGCCCCTTCAACCCCGCCAGGGGCTCCGCCCCTGAACCCGGGCGGGGACTGCGTCCCCTGCACCCCTGCCGGGGCTGGGGGCGGCAGCCCCCAGCAGGGGGCGAAGGGGACGGAGTCCCCTGGCCTCAGCCCCGCGCCACCGTCAGCGCCGCCCGCTCCAGGCCCAGTTCGTGCGCAAGTGCCTCGTCCACCCACTCCCGCGCTCGCGCCCGCGACACCGTGCCCTCGTACGCCGTCATCTGCACCGCGAGACCGTCGAGCAGCGCGGTCAGCCGCAGCGCGGTGCCCGCCGGGTCGGGACAGTGGAACTCGCCCGCCGCGACCCCCTCCGCGATCACCTCGGTGAGCGCGGCCTTCCACTGCCGGTCCAGGTCCCGCGCGACCTCCCGCAGCGCGGGCTCGCGCAGTGCCGCGGCCCAGCCCTCGATCCACAGCCGCCAGCCCTTGGCCTGCCCGGTCGGCGCGTACCAGCGCACCGCGCTGCGCAACCGGCGCAGCGCCGCCGTACGGCGGCCGAGCAGTTTGCGAAGATGCGCGAGATCGTCCTCGGCGGCGAATGCGAACGCCTCCGCGACCAGCTTCTCCTTGGTCGAGAAGTGGTACAGCACCAGCGCGTTGCTCACCCCGAGCGCCGAGGCCACATCAGCGATCCGCACCGCCGCCACGCCTCGCGACTCGATCTGCTCGACGGCGGCCCGCAGCAGCTCCTCACGCCGCTGGGCCACGCTCAACCGCACCCTCGTCACCCGGCAACCCTACGTCACCGGTACCACCCGAACCGCTCCGCGATCACCGGCAGCCGGTCGGCCGCGAGCGCGTGCGCGGCGGCCCGCGGACTCGTCCCGTCGGCCTCCGCGCGGTCCAGCATCCGGCCCACCAGGTCCCGCATCGAACGCCGTGTCCAGGCGAACGCCTCGTCCGCGTCGGCCCCGATGTCGCCGAACAGCGTCCACCACCACCAGGCGTTCGTCCCGGAGTTCACCACCACGTCCGGCAGTACGGTCACCCCGCGTGCGGCAAGCAGAGCCTCCGCCGCGGGCAGCACCGGCATATTGGCCGCCTCGACGATCCACCGCGCGCGGATCCGCGCCTGGTTCGCCGTGTCCACCGCGTACGAGACCGCTGCCGGCACCAGCACCTCGGCCTCGGCCGACAGCCAGGCGTCGCCCGGCAGTTCGCGGTCGGCGGGGCGCAGCACGGAGCGGTCCACCGTCCCATAGGGGTCACGCGCCGCGAGCAGCGCCTCGACGTCGAGTCCGTCCGGGTTGGCGATCGTGCCCTTGACATCGGCGACGGCGACGACCGCCAGCCCCGCGCGCTCCAGGAAACGCGCCGTGGCCCCGCCCATGGTCCCGAACCCCTGGACGGCCACCCGGGTTCCTGCGTACGGAACACCGGCCCGGTCCAGGGAGGTCAGCACCGACTCGGCGACCCCGCACCCGCCGACGAGTGCGTCGAGCCCGATCCCGTTCAGCTCGACCGCGAACGCGTCCGCGAGCCGCTTGCGGGCCGCCGCCTCGTCGTCGAGGAGCGGATAGACGGCCTGGATCGACGACACCAGCCCGGCCTCGGCGGCCGCCCGGTCCACCAGGTCCTGGGTGAGCCCCAGGTCCTCGCCGGTGGTCCAGAAGCTCTCGATGTACGGCCTCATGGCGCGCAGATAGCGCACGAGGACGTCGTAGGCCTCCGGTGCCCGGGGATCGCAGTCGATGCCGCCCTTGGCGCCGCCCAGGGGGACGTATCTCCCCTCGGGGTTGTAGTGCAGTGCCTCCTTCATGGTCATGCCGCGGGCCAGTCCGGCGACCTCCTCCAGCGTGCAGCCCGGCCGCATCCGCAGACCGCCGCTGGCGACACCCCTCACGAGACGGTCGACGACGAGGAAGCCCTGTCGGCCGGTGAGGTGGTCGTTCCAGACGAGCGTCATGAG
Source organism: Streptomyces sp. NPDC001634 (assembly GCF_040298185.1). NCBI lineage: Bacteria > Bacillati > Actinomycetota > Actinomycetes > Kitasatosporales > Streptomycetaceae > Streptomyces > Streptomyces sp. NPDC001634. Next base: position 29,312 of record NZ_JBEOZU010000016.1, read on the forward strand.
GGGAGCGTCCCGATCGGTGGTCATGCGCCCACTGTACTGAACGGCCATTCAGTTGCGTTCGCCCGCCCCTCGGCGGCCGGGACGTCCCCTCCGACGCCCGCCGCCGTCTACCGGGCCCGTTCGGAGGAGGCCGTACTGCGTCGTGCCGCGGGTGGCACGTCGCAGGAGTCCTTGAAGCCCTGACTCGTCAGGCCGAGCGCCGAGTTGATGCGTGAGCGCAGGTTCTCCACCGCCACCATCGCCGTCAGCTCCACGAAGGCGGGCTCGCCCAGCCGGCCGAGGAGGCGGGCGGCGAGATCGTCGTCGACGGTGGGCGGGGTCGCCGTCATCGCCTCGGCGTACTCCATCACATCGCGCTCCAGTGGCGTGTACACGTCGCTGTCGCGCCACCGCGGCACATCGACCAATTTCTCGCGGGCCATGCCGCGCTCGCGGCTGACCCAGTAGCCGAAGTCCATGCACCAGGAACAGCCGATCGACGCGGCCGTCGCCATCTCGGCCAGTGCTTTCAGGTCCGGGTCGAGCCTGTTCCACTTCGCCACCGACTGCTCGAAGCGCAGATCGGCCCAGAGCACGCGCGGATGGTGGGCGAGCGCCCTGCCGGGGTCGAGGACCTTGCCGTACGCCCGTTTCGAATACCACTCCATGATGCGGAAGAAGAGCGTGCGTCGCGGGGTTAGGGAGACACGGGCCATGGGGCACCTCCGGTGCGTCGTTCCCGGGCGCTCCGTTGTGGGCGCCCGTATGGGTACGACGGACCGGCACCCCTCGGATGTGACATCCGGGCCCGTACGTCGCGCTGTGTGCCGGGGACATCGCGCCGTGACAGGGCAGACCCGGCACTGTCAGAGGGGCCGACCATAATGGAAGGCCTCACCAACTCCACTGGAGGTCCCGTGTCCGGTTCCCGTTCCCTGAGCTCCGGGCTCCGCGGGCTGCAGCCCGCCGCCTTCGGCGCGGATCCGAGTGGGGAGCGCCTGGCGCGCATCCGCCGATCGCCGAATTTCGCGGACGGCGCCTTTGTGAACCCCGAGGGCACCCGGACCCGCCCGTCCGGCAACTCCGCGCTGGAGTTGGCGAAGGTTTTCTTCAACAAGGAGTCGCGCGTCCTCCGCGCCCCGACCGGCACGGTCCCGGTGCACCCGACGACGTACGCCGACCTGGCCAAGCCCCCGGCGAGCGGGCTGCGACTGACCTGGCTGGGGCACTCCAGTGTGCTCGCCGAGATCGACGGGCACCGGGTGCTCTTCGACCCGGTCTGGGGCGAGCGCTGTTCCCCCTTCGGCTTCGCCGGCCCCAAGCGGCTGCACCCGGTGCCCCTGCCGCTGGCCGCGCTCGGCCCGGTCGATGTCGTGGTCATCTCCCACGACCACTACGACCACCTCGATTTTCCCACCATCAAGGCCCTGGCCGGCACGGACACGGTCTTCGCGATACCGCTCGGCGTCGGCGCCCATCTGGAGCACTGGGGCGTTTCGGCGGACCGGTTGCGCGAGCTGGACTGGCACGAGTCGACGAAGGTCGGCGGCATCACTCTGACTGCCACGCCCGCCCGGCACTTCTGCGGGCGCGGTCTGCGCAACGGTCAGCACACGCTGTGGGCCTCCTGGGCCGTGGCCGGTGACGAGCACCGGATCTACCACAGCGGTGACACCGGTTATTTCGAGGGCTTCAAGGACATCGGCGCCGAGCACGGTCCGTTCGACGCCACGATGATCCAGATCGGTGCCTACTCCGAGTTCTGGCCGGACATCCACATGACCCCCGAGGAGGGCATGCGCGCCCACCTCGACCTCCAGGGCGGCCAGCCGCACGGGGTGCTGCTGCCGATCCACTGGGGCACCTTCAACCTCGCTCCGCATCCCTGGGCCGAGCCGGGGGAGTGGACGGCTGCGGCAGCCGCTGCGGTCGGACAGGCGGTCGCCCTGCCCATTCCCGGGCAACCCTTCGAGCCTGCTGGCGACCTTCCTACGCACCCCTGGTGGCGGGATGTGTCCCCGCCGCTGCACCGCAAGTGGCCCGTTCCGGAGATCACCCCGGTGGCGTCTCGTGACGACCTCGACCTTGTGGGCGAGGGCTGACCGTGAACGAACCCAAGCGTGTGACGGGAGTCCGCCCTTAAGGCCGACCTGCACGAGCAACCCGATTCCCACCCACACCAGCCCCGTGACCGGCAACTTCAAGATGAAACGGGCTCCGTGTCCGGACGTGTACGGAGGCGTCCGCCGGACTCAGCGGTTGAACGTCAAGCGCGGTTCCGCGTTGCGGGCCAGTGCGTGGGCCTGGTCGGGCCACCAGGCGCCGGCGGGCGGGTCGACGATGCCGTACTCGGGGTCGATCGTGCCGCCGGTGTTGCGCGTGCAGCTGCCGTCGGATTCACCGGGGGTCTTTATCCACAGGTAGGCGTCGACGAGCGGGACGCCGGTGTCGGCGGTGGGGCGTGGGCCGAGGCCGCGGCCGGGCGCGTTGCACCAGCTCTCAGGGTCCCCGCTGTACTTGCCCGGTGCCGGGGTCCAGGCGCCCCGACCGTTGCGGCTGGTGTCGATCACGAAGTGATGCAGCTCGCCGGCCGGCGGGGTGCCCACGTTCTGGTCGAACCAGGCGTCCGTCCACCGCCAGGTGCTCGGATCCGCGGGAGAGACGGCGTTGCCGGGGGCGCCGTCGTTGGGGGCGGCGGACGAGTAGTACTGGCTGGCGCACCAGTCGGTGTGGCCGCGTGCCTGCTCGGGTCCCTTGGTGGCGAACCATATGCACTTGGCGATCCAGGTGCCGTATCTGGCGTTGTGGTCGGTGGGGTGGTTGTTGGACACGTTCAGGGCGAAGCCGTCGCCGTACTGCACCCCGGCATCCTGCAGTCGCTGGGCGATGTCGCCGACAGCCCGCCACTGCACGTTGCCGGCATCCAGGTAGACCGCGGTGCGGGGCCGGGCCTTCAGGGTCTTCACGGCGTACGCGAGGTCGGCGATGCGGGCGGCCGTGAGTTCGCCGGTCGGGTCGGTAGTGGGCCCGCAGTCCCTGGGGAGGTTGGCCAGCCCGTCGGGTTCGACGACGACCACCGCCTTTGCGTCGCCGATGCCGGCGGCGAAGGCGTCGATCCACTGGCGGTAGGCGGCGGAGGATGCGGCTCCGCCGCTGGAGTACTGCGAACAGTCCCGGCCGGGTATGTCGTAAGCGACCAGGACGGGGGTCCGGTCGACGGCCCGGGCCCGGCGGACAAGCCTGTTCACCTTGATGCGCACCTCGTCGGGCGTGCCCTCGGTGAACCACTCGGCCTGCGGCCAGCTCGCCAGTCGGGCCATGTTCGTGCCGTTCTCGATGTCCCCGTTCCTGAAGTCGACGAGGGCCTGTCTGGCGGCCTTGCTGTGCGGGTCCACGTAGAACTTCGTGGCCGGGGTGATCATGTCCTGCGCGGGTGTGGCCTGCGCCTGTGTCGCGGTGAGGGCGGCGCAGGCGGTGAGCGCCGCGATGACGGCGGCCGCGCGGCGCCGTAGGCTGCGTGGTCTCATGGCTGCTCCTGGGGGTGGATGGATGGGGGAGCGTCTGCCACCGAGGCGGATTTCGACCGCCTGTGCGGAAGTCGGTGAGCGGTGGACCGGCCGGGCTGCGGCGGGCGGTGCCCGTGGCCCGGTCGCGGGAAACGGATGTACCGGGCCACGGCGGTCCGGGATCAGTAACCGTAGATCATCTTGTAGGCGACCTCGGGGAGGAACTGTCCGGCCGAGGAGCCGGCTCCGACGCCGCAGTTGCCATCGGACTCGCCCGGGGTCTTGATCCACAGGAGCATCTCGGCGCCTCCGCCCTTCTGGGTGGGGGTGCCGATGCGGCGGCCTGAGGGGTTGCACCACTGGCCGTTGGAGCCGTTGCCGTTGCGGCTGGTGTCCACGACGAAAGGCTTGGTATAGCCGTAGCGGGCGCCCAGTTCGCTGTTGACGGCGTTACCGTAGGCGATGTTCTCGGCCGTGGTGTAGTAGTTGGAGATGTTGAGCGAGAAGCCGTGGGCCCGTCGCAGGCCGACTTCGTTCAGGCGCTGGGCCATGGTCGCCGGGTTCGCCCAGCCCGGGTTGCCGGCGTCCAAATAGACCCAGGTGTTGGGCGCCTGGCCGTTGAACTGTGTGAGGGCGCCGGTGATCATGCCTTCGCGTTCGTCGATCTGAGCCTGGGTCATGCAGCCGTAGTCCGCGAGGGAGTCCGGTTCCAGGAGGACGAGGGCCGGGCGGTTGGCGATACCGCCGGCGAACTGGGCGATCCAGCTCGCGTAGGCGGACGGCGAGGCGGCTCCGCCGGCGGAGTGTCCGCCGCAGTAGTCGCGCTTGTAGATGTTGTACGCGACGAGGATGGGCAGCCTGTCCTGACGGTCCGCCGCGCCCACGTAGGCACCCGTGGCGGTGCCGATGGTGCCGCTCCAGGAGCCGAACCAGTGGGCCATCGGGGTGTTGGCGATGGAGGCGTTGATCGCGGACGCCCGGCCGTCGCCGGGGTTGGCGGCGACCCACCGCTTCACGCTGGAGTCGGGGTCCACGTAGAACCCATTGGTCATGGTCGTCGGGTCGGCCGCGTGAGCGGACGGTGCGACGGCGAGCGCCAGCGGCAGAGCGGAGAACGCTGCCACGAGGACGCGGAGTCTGCGGCGCATGACTGTACCTCGGTTTCCTGGCAGGGATGCGTCGCACGCTCTCGTCCCGAGCGTGCAACGTGCTGAGGAAGTGCGGTGGTACGAGCCCCCTCGGGCCGGTGGGCTCAGGCAAGGACGCGCACCCGAAGGACTGGCGGCCTGATCTTGGGAGCGCTCCCATTGGAAGCGCTCCCAACAGCACTGAGAACTTTTGGCGTGTGGCCGGTATCGTGTTGTGCTCTGGTCAAGCTGTCAAGAGGCAATGCACAAACCTGCACTTCATATGGCGAAGACCAAGGCTCTACAGCCCTGGAACTGGAAGCACTTCCAGTTCCTGGTCCCTGAATGGCCAGCATCTGCCCCCGTCGCCCACCGGGCGGATGGCAGTGGAACCAGGCCGGGGAAAGGGGCGCTTGACGCGAGGCCGAGAGGGAAGGCTCATGGATCATGGGGGAAATGTGCCGCGTCGGCAGTCGACGCTCGACGAGGTGGCCGCACGCGCCGGCGTCTCCCGCTCGGTGGCCTCCCGCGTCCTCAACAACGCCCCGCACGTCAGCCGCGCCAAACGCGAGGCGGTCGAGCGGGCCGTCCAACAGCTGGGTTACGTCCCCAACCCGACTGCACGCGCTCTGGCCACCCGCCAGACGGGAGCGGCGGCCCTGGTCGTCACGGGAGAGGATCCGTCCATCTTCGCGGACCCGTTCTTCGCCCAGGTGATCGTGGGGGCGTCGGCCGCCCTGGAGGAGGCCGACCTGCATCTGATGCTGTGTCTGGCCGCCTCCGACCGGGGCCGCAAGCGGGTGGAGGAGCTCCTTCGGTCCAGGGGCGCCGACGGCGTCATGCTGATGGCGCTGCGCGAGGGCGATCCACTGGCCCGTGTGGCAGAGGACGCGGAAATGCCCGTCGTGTTCGGCGGTCGCCCGGTCGGTTCGGCCCCCCGGTGGTACGTGGACGTCGACAACGCCGGCGGAGCGCGCGAGGCCACAGAGTACCTGCTCATCCGTGGCCGGACCCGTGTGGCCACGATCTGCGGGCGTCTGGACACCGAGGTCGGGCGGGCGCGGTACCGCGGCTACCGGGACGCCATGCTGGCAGCCGGCCTGGACCCGTACCCGCCGCAGGAGGGGGACTTCACCGAGCCCGGTGGAGCCGCCGCCATGGCCGCACTACTGGCGAACCATCCCGAGGTCGACGGGGTGTTCGCCGCCAACGACAACATGGGGGCGGGAGCGCTGCGCACTTTGCGTGAGGCCGGCCGACCGGTCCCCGCCGATGTCGCCGTGGTCGGCTTCGACGACCTGACCATCGCCCAGATCACCGATCCTCCGCTCACCACCGTCCATCAGCCCATAAAGGCTTTCGGACGGGAGATGGCCCGCATGCTCGTCGCACTCATCAACGGACAGGACCCCACCCCGCTGATCCTGCCCACCCGCCTGGTCACCCGCTCCAGCGCCTGACGGCCGTGCCTCGTGCCGGCGCGTCGCACACTGACGCCCCACCACAGGGACGGTCAGGTTGCGCTGCCGCTTCTTGGTCTGCGAGGGCGCCTGACCGGCCGGCTGGGACTCGGCCGGGCAACGCCGTGTGCCGGGGGCGTCTCGTGGCCGCGATCGCCGTACCGCCCGGCTCAGCGCGCCGCGCGGTTGGACCCTGCCGGCCCGCCGGTGGGTACGGCGGCTGTGCTGGAACGCAACGAGATCAGGGGGGTCAACAGGATGTGCCGAGGCGGTGTGTCCGGCGCGGCGATGCGTTCCACGAGCAGGGAAACGGCTTTCTCGCCCATTTCCAGAGCCGGTACGTCCGCTGCCGTGAGCGGCGGACGGAAGTCCTCGGCCCACGTCCTGGCCGCCACACCGGTGATGGAGAAGTCGTACGGCACTTCGAGACCGGCGTCCGCCAGCGCGCGCTGGATGCCGGGCAGGGCGGCCTCGTTGATGGTGGTGACAGCGGTGATGTCCGGATGGCTGCGCAGGAGCGCCTCGGCGCATTCCTGGCCGGAGCGGGCGTCGTCCCCGCACGGCACTTCGACGCCGTCAAGGCCGCGTTCCGCCACGGCCGCTTCGAAACCCTCTCTGGCCCTGTGCGCGGGGCCGTAGCCGGCCGAGATGAGTTCCGGGGAACGAGTGACCAGGGCCACCCGGCGGTGCCCGAGATCGGCGAGGTGCCGCACGCAGTGCTGGACCAGGCCGGCGTAATCGACGTCGATCCAGGACATCTGGTGGTCGCCGGCCGTGTGCCCGATGCCGACGAAGGGCAGCCCGGCTTCCTGCAGGCGCCGCGCACGAGGGTCCTCCAGGCGGATCTCCATCAGAATGACGCCGTCCACGCGGTTCTCCGAGACCAACCGCTCGAAGGAACGCTCGTGTTCCCTGCCGGAAGGGGACAGCAGCACATCCAGGTCGACCCGGGCGGCGGCGTCGACCACGCTGGCGACGAAGTCCAGTTGCATGTGTGTGAGCCTGTTGCCGGCCGGCGGGATGACGAGACCGATGGTCCGGGTCCGGCCCTCCTTGAGGGCCCTCGCGGTTGCGTTGGGGCGATATCCCAATTCGTTGATCACGTCTTGGATACGTCCGCGCGTGCTGGTGGCGACGGGTCGTTTGCCGCTGAGCGCGTACGACACCGTGCTGCGCGACACCCCCGCGCGCCGAGCTATCTCCCCGATGTTCATGAAGCTCCTCAAGGCCGCACTCAGGCCGAAAGGATACTGACGGGTGGTGGAGGTGCCGCCCGGTCTCGCCACACTCTGGCACGACCGACCTGTGCAACACGGCATCGGCGGCGACCAGGTGCGGGAACGCCAGGGCATGCAGATCGTCGACAACTCAGCATGATGGTCGTCGGCGGCGGAGTCGTGGCCGCTGTGGCCGAGCGGCCAGGTCTCACTTCATCGCGTCTTCCTCGGCAACGGCGCCACTTCGCTGCGACCGTGTGGCGCAAGATGATGAGTTCGCGGCGGTGGGCCGCGCGTACAGCGTTGCAGCCGCCCCGAGGGGCTCGTCATGGATGGCGCTGGACGAGCGCCAGGTGCCCTGCGGCGCCACGCAGATGGCTCCGCCGTGGCGGGCCCGGGTGGACGAAGGACGCAGGATGCCCGAGGGCCGTGAGTCCGCGAGGAACGGCGTCAGGCTGCCGGAACCGCCATGCGTTCCGCGTCTCACGTGGTGGCGGAAGGCGTGGAGCGAATCGATTCCACGCAAGCGCTTCGACGGGAAGCTACGACCGGCGGTGTGTGGGGTCAATGGCGTGCCGCGAGGGGAATGCGGAGCCGACGCGCGAGCCGAGCGCTCCGCCGCTTGGGCCAGTGCCCTGCGAACCGGCCCTCCGCCGTCCCGGTTTGGCAGCTGCGTCCCTGCTCACCGGTATGACGGCGGATCACCCGGATGATCCTGGCCTGGTCGTCGCACACCCGTGCGGCTCACCACGTCGGCGCAACGGGCGGTAACGTCGCCGTCCGCCTGTCGCCACGCCGCAACTCTTCGAGCGCGCCGAGAGCTTGCGAACCGCAGGAATCAGCCTTCGAATCGATTCCGCGACAACGTTCGCAGCAGTGGGCTCCGGACCCTTGACAGCCCCGCGAAACCGGGAGCACCGTCTCCCCCCGAAACCTCTCTGTAATCTCGCTGCGAAGCGGCACCTTCAAGCGCTTCCGGATGGTCAGCGCCACCAACACAGCCCGGCCGGGTTGCGTCGGCACGGTAGGGAGATCGGATGAGAGCCATACGTACAGGACGCCACCTGCCGTCCGGGCGCGGTGGCGTCCGACGGTTACTCGCGGCGGTACGGCACCGTGGCAGGCCGCACAGAGTGCTGGACCAGGCGCACGTTCCGCCGCCGGAGCGCTCGCCCCGCTCTCCGTCGAAAACGTTCGCCCGGGCGGGGGCCGCAGCCGCACTCCTCGCCGGGGCACTGGTCGGCGCCACGGCCACGGCCGGCACGGCTCGGGCTGCCACGTCCGGGCCGTGCGACATCTACGCGGCAGGCGGTACGCCCTGCGTGGCGGCGCACGGCACGACGCGAGCGTTGTACGCCGCATACAACGGGCCGCTCTACCAGGTCCGGCGTGCCTCGGACAACACCACCCGGAACATCGGCGTCCTGAGCGCGGGCGGGTACGCCGACGCCGCCGCCCAAGACTCGTTCTGCTCGGGGACGACCTGCCTGATCACGATCATCTACGACCAGTCCGGCCGCGGCAACAACCTCACCCAGGCGCCTGCGGGCGGTGCCGCGGGCGGCCCCGACAACCTCGCGAACGCGACCGCCGCGCCCACCGTGGTGGGCGGTCACAAGGCCTACGGCGTCTTCGTGGCGCCGGGCACGGGTTACCGCAACAACCACACCAACGGCATCGCGACCGGGGACAACCCCGAGGGCATGTACGCGATCTTCGACGGCACGCACTACAACGGAGGCTGCTGCTTCGACTACGGCAACGCCGAGACGGACAGCAACGACGACGGCAACGGCACCATGGAGGCCATCTACTTCGGCAACATCAAGGTCTGGGGCTACGGTTCGGGCAACGGCCCCTGGATCATGGCCGACCTGGAGAACGGCCTGTTCTCCGGAGTCAACCAGCACTACAACGCGGGCGACCCGACCATCAACTACCGGTACACGACCGCCATCATCAAGGGCGGCCCGAACCACTGGGCGATCCGTGGTGGCAACGCCCAGTCCGGAGGCCTGTCCACCTTCTACGACGGGCCGCGTCCCAACGTCCCGGGCTACAACCCGATGCGGAAACAGGGTGCCATCATCCTGGGCATCGGAGGTGACAACAGCAAGGGCGCCCAAGGCACCTTCTACGAAGGCGTGATGACCTCAGGCTATCCGTCGGACGCCACGGAGAACGCCGTTCAGGCCAACATCACTGCGGCCGGATACAGCAATTTCTCCGGCGGGACGAGCACCGGTGCGCTGCACGCGGTGGGCGCCGGCAAGTGCCTGGACGTGCCGAACTCATCCACCACGGCCGGCACACAGCTGCAGATCTGGGACTGCAGCGGCGCCGCCAACCAGACCTGGACCCTCACGTCCTCGGGCCGGCTGACCGTCTACAGCGGCAGCAGTCAGATGTGCCTGGACGCGTACAACAACCAGACCTCCGCCGGCACCAAGGTGGAGACCTGGCCGTGCAACGGTGGCGCCAACCAGCAGTGGCAGCTGAACTCCGACGGCACCGTCACCGGCACCCAGTCCGGACTCTGCCTCGACGTCACTGGCGCCTCCACGGCCAACGGCGCCCTGGCCGAACTCTGGCCGTGCAACGGTGGATCCAACCAGCAATGGAGCCTCAACTGACCTGAACGGCTCACGGCCCGTGGCCGGCTCACGGTCGGCCACGGGCCACTGCCCCGGAGCAGGTCTCCGCATGCCCGGCGCCCGTCGGGCACCTCCGGGATCTTCCGACCGTTCGGCCGCATCGCCCGGTCCCGCTCGCCCCGACCCCGGGCGGACGCGTCATGCGGGCGGCTTCGACGGCGAAGCACGTCACACCGCCTCGAGACCACCGGGCACACGCGCCACCACTGGAGGATGACGATGTCCACCGCCAGAGCGCTACGCGGCCTCCGGGCCGCCCTCGGTGGCTGCGCTCGTCTTACTGGCTGGAAGCGTGACCACGGCTGGGGCCGCAAGTTCCGTACCGGCCGAAGAGTCAAACGGCCGCCGTCCTGTACGTGGCACCGGATGCGGATCCCGGCGGGAACGGCACCGCCGACCAGGCGTTCGCCACCATCGACCGGGCACAGCAGCCGGCGCACCGGCTCTCCGCCGATTCGGACGTCGTGGTCTACCTGGCCGGTGGCACCCACCCGCTGTCCAAGCCGCCGACCTTCGGTTCCGGCGAGGGCAGCCGAACGGCCACACCATCACCCAGCAGGCCATGCCGGGCAGCAGCCGGTCGTGACCGGCGCCCAGCAAGCAACAGATTGGCAGGTACATGATTAGACGGAAGGGCATCTGGTCGGTCAACGCAGGCACCTTCCAGAACAAGAACAGCGGCCTGTGCCCGGACGTCTGCGGCGGCGGCAGCAACCTCCGCCGGCAGCTCGACCAAAGGCTCTGCAGGAACACGGTCGGCAGCAACCAGGACTTCACCACCCGCTGACCGGCTCGTCGGCCCGTTCACCCCACCCACTGTCCCGCACCAGTGAGGAACGCTGATGAAGAAGTACTCGGCACCCTTGGCCGCGGCGCTGACGGCCGCGCTCGGCATGGGCTGTGCACTGCCCGCGGCGGCTGCCACCGGCACCGAGGCGCCGCCCTTCGCCGTGCGGGCCGCCGCGCCCGCCACCTTGCGGCTGATGCCGTTGGGCGACTCGATCACCTGGGGCGTCGGCAGTCCGTCCGGGAACGGCTACCGGGGCTTTTTGTGGAACCGGCTGTCGGCCGAGGGGCATGCCCTGGACTTTGTCGGCTCGGGCCGGGGCGGCACCATGCCCGACCCGGACAACGAAGGCCACTCCGGCTGGCGGATCGACCAGATAGCCGGCATCGCGGACGGCGTGCTGGCCCGTTACCGGCCGAACGTGGTCACCCTGGAGATCGGTACCAACGACCTGAACGGCAACTACCAGGTCCCGACCGCAACCGACCGGCTCCGTGCGCTCATCGACCAGATCACCCGAGACGCCCCCGACGCGACCGTCCTCGTCGGCACCCTGATCATCTCCACCAGCGGCACCGAGGAGGCCAACCGGCCCGCGTTCAACGCCAAGCTCCCCGGAATCGTCCAGGCCGAGCAGGCCGCCGGCAAGCACGTACGCCTGGTGGACATGAGCGCTCTGACCACCGCGGACCTGTCCGACTCCCTGCACCCCAACGACAACGGCTACCGCAAGATGGCGGACGCCTTCAACGCCGGGGTCCAGGCCGCGGACGCGGCGGGCTGGATCAAGCCGCCGGTGTCCGTGGGCGGGCAGGTGCGCTCCGGGGTCGCGGGGAAGTGCCTGGACGTCAACGGCGGCAACAGCGCCAACGGGACCGCCGCGCAGATCTGGTCCTGCAACGGCGCCGACGCGCAGTGGTGGTCCGCGCGCTCCGACGGCACCTTACGGGCGCTCGGAAAGTGCCTCGACGCCACCGGACGCGGTACCGCCAACGGCACCAAGATCGAGATCTGGGACTGCAACGGCGGCGCCAACCAGCAGTGGCAGGCGTACAACGGCGGTTACCGCAACCCGGTCTCCGGCCGCTGTCTCGACGACCCCGGCTCGTCCGCCATCGACGGTACGCAACTGGTCCTGTGGGACTGCAACGGCGGGGCCAACCAGCAGTGGACCGCTCTGCCGGTCTCGTGAGCCCGTGACCCGACTCCACTCGCAGCACCGTCTCGCGGTCGGTGTCATCCCCCCACACACAAGGAGAATGATCCTTCATGTCCTGGCTCAATGAGCGGCCCCGTCTTCGCAAGGCCCTCGTCTCGGTCACCGGTTTGACAGCCGGCACGGTACTGGCCCTGGCGGGCACGGCGGCGCCCGCCGCCCATGCGGCTTCCGGCACGCTGGGCGCGGCCGCGGCCGGCAGTGGCCGCTATTTCGGCACTGCTGTGGCCGCCGGAAAGCTCGGCGACTCGACGTATTCCACGATTCTCGACCGGGAATTCAACATGATCACCCCGGAGAACGAGATGAAGTGGGACACCACCGAACCGTCCCGCGGCACCTTCAACTTCGGCCCGGCCGACCAGATCGTCGGCCACGCCACCGCGCACGGGCAGCGGATGCGTGGCCACACCCTGGTGTGGCACTCGCAGCTGCCCGGCTGGGTCAGCGGCATCAGGGACGCGAACACGCTGCGCAGTGTGATGAACAACCACATCACCAGCGAGATGACCCACTTCAAGGGCAGGATCTACGCCTGGGACGTGGTCAACGAAGCCTTCGCCGACGGCTCCACCCAGCACCGCAACTCGGTGTTCCAGGACGTGCTCGGCAACGGCTTCATCGAGGAGGCGTTCCGCACCGCGCGGGCCGCCGACCCCTCGGCCAAGCTCTGCTACAACGACTACAACATCGAGAACTGGACCGACGCGAAGACCCAGGGCGTCTACAACATGGTGCGCGACTTCAAGTCCCGCGGCGTGCCCATCGACTGCGTCGGTTTCCAGAGCCACTTCGGCGCCGGCGGCCCGCCGTCGAGCTTCCAGACCACCCTGGCCAACTTCGCGGCCCTCGGCGTCGACGTCCAGATCACCGAACTCGACATCGCCCAGGCATCGCCGACCGCCTACGCCAACACGGTGCAGGCGTGCATGAACGTCCCCCGCTGCACCGGCATCACCGTGTGGGGGATCAGGGACAGCGACTCGTGGCGGTCGGGTGAGAACCCGCTGCTGTTCAGCGGCAACGGCAGCAAGAAGTCGGCCTACGACGCGGTCCTGTCCGCGCTGGGCGGCGGTACGGGGAACTCGGGGGGCATCGTCTCGGACCAGGTGTACGCGCTGAGCGATGTCGCCACGGGGCGAGTGCTGGACGTGCCGAGCGGGCAGACGGCGAACGGCACGCCGTTGCAGGTCTGGGACGCCAACGGTGCTGCCGCGAACCAGCAGTGGCGGGCGAATCAGAACGGTGATGGTTCGTACACGCTGACGAATATCGGCACCGGGCGGGTTCTGGACGAGCCGGGTGGCCAGACCGGCAATGGCGCGCGGATGGAGCTCTGGGATGCCAATGGCGGTGCGAACCAGCACTGGCGGGCGAGCCGGAACGGCGACGGTTCGTACACCCTGATCAACGTCGCTTCCGGCCGGGCGCTGGAGATTCCCGGCGGGCAGACTGCCAACGGGGCCCCCGTCCAGATCTGGGACTCCACCGGCGGCGCCAACCAGCACTGGAACTTCAGGTGAGGTGATCGGCGCCCAGCGCGCGCTCCCGTCCGCGGTCCGTTTCGGAGTACCGCGAACCCACCCCCGCGTCCGGCACGGTGGCCGTCGCCGGACGCGGGTTCCGGCATGCCGTCATGGCGAGTGACCAGGATAAACATGGGATGTATCGAGTTCCGATTCGGTGAGACGCATGCATTGACTCTGTGTCAGGTGTGTGGGATCACTAGGAACATGGGATGTCTGAGTGTTCTCTGTGAGTACATTCGGGCCCGCTGACGGAAGCGGTCGACGGACCGCCCCGGCTGAATTCCCTCGGACAGGCACGGCACTCTCTGCGCCCTTCCCTCACATATTCGAGGAACAGAATGCAGCGTTCATCCGTTTCGCCCCGGAGCCCGGCTCATGGACCACGCTTATCGGCAACCGCCGCCGTATGCGTGATGGCACTCCTCACCGTGTTGCTGGCGACCGCGCCGACATGGTCGGCACCGGCATCGGTGGCTCCCCTGGTGAGCTCGGCGTCGGGGCGGTGCCTGGACGTCAGGGGCATGGTCATCCGGTCGTGCGACGGGCGGCCGACCCAGGTGTGGCGACAGAACTCCGACGGGTCCGTCACCGGTGTGGCGTCCGGATTCTGCCTGGACGTCAACGGAGCGGGCACGGCCAACGGCACCGCGGTCATCCTGTGGACCTGCAACGGTCAGAGCAACCAGAAGTGGAGCACCCCGACACCTCCGCCCAGCGGATCGGGCCCGTGCGACATCTACTCCGCGGGCGGTACGCCGTGCGTGGCCGCGCACAGCACGGTGCGGGCGCTCTACCGTTCGTACAACGGCTCCCTGTACCAGGTCAGGCGCTCCTCGGACAACGCGACCCGGGACATCGGCGTGCTGGCGCCCGGCGGCTTCGCCGACGCGGCGGCGCAGGACTCGTTCTGTGCGGGTACCTCGTGTGTGATCACGGTCGTCCGCGACCAGTCCGGACACGGCAACGACCTGTGGTACCAGGGCTCGGCCCAGGTCCCCGGATCGAGTCAGAGCAGCCCCGCGAAGGCGACCTCCGAGTCGCTGACCGCCAGGGGCACCAAGGCGTACTCGCTGTACATCAATCCCGGGAACAGCTACTGGCGGGACGGTCACCTGACGGGCGTGCCGACCGGCGCCGCATCCGAAGGGGCGTACATGGTCACCAGTGGCACGCATGTCAACAGTGGCTGCTGCTTCGACTACGGCAACAGCGAGACGACCAGGAAGGCCGACGCCGCCGGGGCGATGGACGCGGTCAACTTCGGTACCGAGTGCTGGTTCGGCGGCTGCTCGGGAAGCGGTCCCTGGGTGCAGGCCGATCTCGAATGGGGCCTGTACTCCGGCGGCAGCCAGTCCTGGAACACCAACCAGCGTGCCTTTTCCAGCAAGTTCGTCACCGCGATGCTGAAGAACAACGGGACGTCGAGGTTCGCCCTCAAGGGCGGCAACGCTCAGTCCGGCGGCCTGACCACCCTGTGGGACGGCGGGCTTCCCGGCGGATACAGCCCCATGAAGAAACAGGGAGCCATCGTCCTGGGGAGCGGCGGCGACTGTTGCAAGTCTGGCGGCGGCGCCAACCTGAGCGCCGGCACCTTCTACGAAGGAGCCATCGTCGCCGGCTACCCCTCCGACGCGACCGACAACGCGGTGCAGGCCAACATCACCGCGGCCGACTACCGCTGAGTCCCTTCAGCACCTGCGGCAGGCCGTGGTCCTCCCGCAGGTGCCGAAGGACGGCCACGCGACCTGCCCCCCGCACTGCAGGTGTTCTTCCACTACTCGTCCCAGGAGTCGATGACTTATGCCCATGACCACTGCGAGAGCCAGGCGCCTTCGGCCACTGCCTCCGCTGCTGTCCCTGCGCCGGATCCTGGCGCTCACGTTCTCGGCCGTGCTGCTCGCCGTCACCCTCCCCCTCCTCTCCCTCGCCACGGCGCAGCCCGCCGCCGCGCTCGGCAACGGGCTCGCGCTGACCCCGCAGATGGGATTCAACGACTGGAACGCGTACGGCTGCAGTGTCTCCGAGTCGCTGATCAAGTCCACCGCGCAGGCCATGCACACCAACGGCATGCAGGCGGCGGGCTACTCGTACGTCAACATCGACGACTGCTGGATGACCCACAGCCGCGATTCCGGCGGCCACCTGGTGCCGGACCCGGCCAAGTTCCCCGACGGCATCAAGGGCACCGCGGACTACGTGCACTCGCTCGGGCTGAAGCTGGGGATCTACGAGGACGCGGGCACCGCCACCTGTGCCGGATACCCGGGCAGCCTCGGCCACGAGAGCACGGACGCACAGTCGTTCGCGTCGTGGGGCGTGGACTACCTGAAGTACGACAACTGCAACAACACCGGCGTGCCGGCCCGGACCCGGTACACCGCGATGCGGGACGCCCTGGCGGCCACCGGCCGTCCCATCCTGTTCAGCCTGTGCAACTGGGGTCAGGAGAACGTGTGGACCTGGGGCGCGGGCGTGGGCAACAGCTGGCGCACCACCGGGGACATCACCGCCGACTACTCCAGCATGCTGTCGATCTTCCACAGCAACGTGGGACTGGCCTCCTACGCCGGCCCCGGCCACTGGAACGACCCGGACATGCTGGAGATCGGCAACGGCTCGCTGACGGCCACCGAGAACCGCAGCGAGTTCAGTCTGTGGGCGGAGATGGCCGCGCCCCTGATCGCGGGCACCAACATCTCCTCTGCCAGTGCGGACACCTTGTCCATCCTGACCAACTCCCGGGTGATCGCGGTCGACCAGGACCCTCTGGGCAAGCAAGGCACCATGGTGTCGTCCTCGGGCGGCCTGGACGTGCTGGCCAAGCCACTGGCCAACGGGGACGTGTCGGTGGCGCTGTTCAACGAGACGGGCTCGACGGCGACCATCACCACCACGGCGGCCGCGATCGGGAAGACCGGGGCGTCCACTTATACCCTGACCGACCTGTGGTCGGGGTCGTCCTCGACCACCTCAGGCACCGTCAGCGCCTCGGTTCCTGCGCACGGCACGGTGATGTACCGGGTCGCGGGCGGCACCAGCAGCGGCGGCGGCACCAGCGTGACCGGTGAGCTGCACGCGGTGGGGGCGGGCAAGTGCCTGGACGTACCGAACTCGACCACCACCGCCGGCACCCAGGTCGAGATCTGGAGCTGCAACGGCGGGGCCAACCAGATATGGACGCACTCCACGTCCAACCAGCTCACCGTCTACTCCGGCAGCGCCCAGATGTGCCTGGACGCCTACAACAACCAGACCACGCCGGGGACGAAGGTGGAGATCTGGCCGTGCAACGGCCAGACCAACCAGCAATGGACGCTGAACGCCAACGGCACGATCACCGGCGTCCAGTCCGGCCTGTGCCTGGACGTCACCGGAGGGGCCACGGCTGACGGAGCCCTCGCCGAACTGTGGACCTGCAACGGCAGCAGTGGCCAGCAGTGGAGGCTGGGATGAGTCCCCCTCCCCTCGGCCACTGGCAGCTTCGGTGCCGCCGTGCGGCGGCACCGCCACAGAGGAGGTCTCCTTGCTCGGATCAGCAACGGATCACCGGCGAAGGCGATTCCCGGCCGTGCTCCTGATCGTCCTGGCGATGGCCGTGGCCGCGTTGGGCACACCGGCGTTTGCCACATCCTCACGGACCGGTACGGCCGCCGCCGTTCACCCGGCGGCCCTGTCGGCGAAAGCCTCCGCGGCTGACGCGTCGCTTCCGTGCGACATCTATGCCGCGGGCGGTACGCCGTGTGTGACGGCGCACTCCACGACCAGGGCGCTTTTCGCGTCGTACAACGGGCCGCTGTACCAGATCCAGCGGGCCTCCGATCACAGTTACCGCGACATCGGAGTGCTCAGCGCGGGCGGCTACGCCGACGGGGCGTCCCAGGTGTCGTTCTGCGCGGGCACGTCGTGCACGATCACGAAGATCTACGACCAGACCGCCAGGCACAACGACCTGCCGATCTCCTGGGGCGGCTACTGGAAGGGCCCCGGCCCGAACGGATCCGACGTGGGGGCCGACGCCATGGCCCTGCCCGTGACCGCGGCCGGCCACCAGGTCTTCGGCGTCAAGGTCACCCCCGGCGTCGGCTACCGGATCGACCACGCGAGCGGCGTGGCCACCGGATCCCAGCCCGAAGGTATCTACATGGTGACGTCGTCGAACTACACGAACCAGTGGTGCTGCTTCGACTACGGCAGTGGCGAGAACTCCCACACCGACACCGGCAACGCCACCATGAACGCCATCTACTGGGGCAACGCCTGCTGGTTCGGCGGATGCACCGGCACCGGCCCGTGGGTCGAAGCCGACCTGGAGAATGGCATGTTTCATACCAACACCGGCTCCAACAAAGACCCGAATAACCCGGGCGTGCACTATCCGTTCGTCAGCGCGTGGCTGAAGAACAACGGCACCAGCAACTTCACCCTCAAGTACGGCAACGGCACGAGCGGAGGTCTGACCACTACCTTCTCCGGCCCCCTGCCCAACGGCTACTCGCCGATGAAGGTCGACAGCTCCGTCCTGCTCGGCACCGGTGGCGACAACAGCCCCTCGGGCGTCGGTGAGTTCTTCGAAGGCGCGATGACGGCGGGCTACCCCTCCGACGCCACCGAGAACGCCGTCCAGGCCGGCATCACCGCCGCCGGCTACGGGGCGGGAAGCGGCGGCGGTGGCACACCGGGCGCACTGCACGCGGTAGGTGCGGGCAGATGTCTGGAGGTGCCGGGCGGGTCCACGACGCCGGGGACGCAGACACAGATCCGGGACTGCTCGGGCGGGGCGAACCAGACCTGGTCCCAGACCGCCTCCCGCGAGCTCTCCGTGTACTCCGGCAGCAGCCGGTTGTGCCTGGACGCCTCGAACCAGGGCACCAGCCCCGGCACCAAGGTCATCACCTGGCCCTGCAACGGCCAGACCAACCAGCAGTGGAACCTCAACGCCAACGGCACCATCACCAGCGCCCAGTCCGCTCTGTGCCTGGACGTGACGGGCGCCGCCACCGCCAACGGCACCCCCGTGGAGCTGTGGACCTGCAACGGCGGATCCAACCAGCAATGGTCGCTGAGCTGACCCCGTGAGCGAACGCACCCGACGCCGGGGCGGCACCCGACGGCCGCCCCGGCGTGTCACCGCGCCACATCGCCCAGTGCCGCAGCGCAGCGGCGCCCAACCGCAGGAGGATCGGATGAGGGCGAGAGCGAGACCCGGTCGTCTGGCACTGGTGGCCGGCATCGTCCTGACGCTCGTGCTGCCGCTGCTGTCGACGGCCGCGAGCCAGGCCGCCTCGGGCAAGTCGCTGAGCGTGAACCTCGCGTCGATCCGCGGGCCGTCGACCGGAGTGGGGGAGGGGTTCCTCTACGGCATCAGTGAAGACGGCAGCCAGCCGGCGGACCAGTTCCTTCAGCCGCTGGGACTGAACGCGTTCCGCGGCGGCGGATGGTTCTCCGGTGGCTGGATCAGGGACGGCTACCAGTACGGTTCGGCCACCCGGGCCGACGTCGACTCGATCATCGCTCAGGCGAAACGGCTCACCCGGCCGCCGTACCACGCCCAGTACCAGGTGCTTGTGAGCGACATCTACATCGGCGACTCGAACGGGTACACCGGCGCCGCGTCCGTGACCTTCGAGGGGCTGTCTTCCGTACCGTGGCTGGCGAACGCCGGCGGCGTGCACGTCACCGTGCACCGCATCCCGGACCAGGCGCCGCTCGGCGCCCCACAGACGGTGTACGACCAGAACGTGAGCACCTCGGGCGGCTCGATCACCGTGCCGATCACGTTCCAAGGCTCGCACGACGCGTTCTCCGTCCATCTGACACCGGCGTCGTCCAGCGACGGCGGCTTCCCGGACGGCTACCACCCACTCGTGGTCGCCAGCGACAACCTGTGCATGGACGTGTACGGCGACTCCGGCAGCGTCGGCGCCGCGATCGACCAGTGGACCTGCAACGGGCAGAGCAACCAGCAGTTCCGGTTCGTGCCCGCCTCGGGCGGCTACGGCGAACTGCGGGCCCAGAACTCCGGCCTGGACGTGGCGGTGGCCGGCAGCTCCACCGCGGCGGGCACCCCGGACATCGTCCAGCAGGCCCCCGGTACAGCGGCCAACAGCCTGTGGCTGCCCGTGCGGCAGTCCGACGGCTCCTACGGGTTCCAGAACAAGAACAGCGGTCTGTGCCTGGACGTCTACGGCGCCGGCAGTAACCCGGGACAGCAACTGGACCAGTGGCAGTGCAAGAACACGCCCGGCACGAACCAGGACTTCATCCTCCGCTGATCGACCTGCGAAAGGAACCCACCGTGTCAGCATTCAGCCGGTTGTTCCGGCGCCTGCGCGCCTCGACGGCCGTGCTCGCGGGCCTCCTCCTGACCGTCGGCGGCCTCGTGGGCACGGCCGCCGTGCCGGCCCATGCCGCCACCTCCCTCACGATCAACGGGGCGTCCGGCGGCCGGACCCTCGACGGCGTCGGCGCGATCAGCGGCGGGGGCGGCAACAGCAGACTCCTGACCGACTACCCCGAGCCCGAGCGCGGCCAGATCCTGGACTACCTGTTCCGGCCCGGCTACGGCGCCTCCCTGCAGATCCTCAAGGCGGAGATCGGCGGTGACACCAACTCCACTTCCGGGGCCGAACCGAGTCACCAGCACACCCGGTCCGACCTGAACTGCAACCGGGGCTACGAGTGGTGGCTGATGGAGCAGGCCAAAGCGCGCAACCCGGACATCAAGCTGTACGGGCTCGCCTGGGGCGCGCCCGGCTGGATCGGCGGCGGGAACTTCTGGTCCACCGACATGATCAACTACCTGGTCTCGTGGCTGGGATGCGCCGAACAGCACGGGCTGAGCATCGACTACCTCGGTGGGTGGAACGAGCGAGGCTACAACGTCTCCTGGTACGAGCAGCTGCGCGGCGCGCTCGACAGCAACGGCTACGGCAAGGTCAAGATCGTCGCCGCTGACTCGGACTGGTCCGTGGCGGGCGACATCAACTCCAACCCGGCGTTCGCCTCCGCGGTGAGCGTCATCGGCACGCACTATCCCTGCGGCTACCGGTCGTCCCAGTCCAACTGCTCGGTGCCGTCGGCCGCCACATCGTCCGGCAAGGCGCTGTGGGCGAGCGAGAACGGCTCGGACGACTACAACGGGGGAGCGCAGGCCGTGGCCCGCGGCATCAACCGTGGATACATCGACGGCCGGATGACCGCGTACCTCAACTGGCCGGTGGTCGCCGCGATCACGCCCAACCTGCCCTACCCCACCATGGGTCTCGCCCTGGCCTCGCAGCCCTGGTCCGGCCACTACACGATCGGCAAGAACGCCTGGGTGATGGCACAGACCAGCCAGTTCACCGCCCCGGGGTGGCACTACCTCGACGCCTCCAGTGGTTACATCGGCGGCAACCGGAACAACGGCAGCTACGTCTCGCTGAAGTCCACGAACAACTCCGACTACTCCACGGTCATCGAGACGATGGACGCCGGCAGCGCCCAGACGCTGAACTTCAACGTCACCGGCGGGCTGTCCACCAAAACCGTCCATGTCTGGTCGACGGACGTCAACTCCAACAATCCGGCCGACTACCTCGTGCACACCACGGTCGTCACCCCGTCTGGCGGCGGTTTCAGCCTGACCGTGCAGCCCCATCGCGTCTACACCCTGACCACCACGACCGGACAGGGCAAAGGCACCGCCACCAGTCCTGCCCAGGGCACGATGAGCCTGCCGTACAGCGACTCCTTCGACAGCTACGCCACCGGCACCGAGGCGAAGTACCTCATGGACTGGCAGGGCGCTTTCGAGGCGGTGGGCTGCGGCGGCGGCCGCAGCGGCAAGTGCGTGCGCCAGATGAGCCCGCAGAAACCGATCACCTGGGACGCGCTGTCCGATCCGCACGCCCTGCTCGGTGACGTGAGCTGGAGCAACTACACCGTCTCATCCGACGTGATGCTCGAACAGCCGGGATACGCCGAGCTGATCGGCCGTGCCAACGCACAGGACTACGGCAGCACCGGAGGGCTGAACGCCTACCACCTGCGGGTGAGCGACACCGGAGCCTGGTCGATCCTGAACTCGAACACCAACGGAAACGTCTCCACCCTCGCCCACGGCACCACCACGGCGCTGGGCACCGACCGGTGGCACACCCTGGCCCTCACCTTCTCCGGCAACACCGTCACCGCCGTCATCGACGGTTCCACGGTGGGTTCCGTGAACGACTACACCTGGGCCGGCGGCCAGGTCGGCTACGCGACCAGCCAGAGCGAGACGGCACAGTTCGACAACCTGTCCATCACCCCCGGCAGCGGCGGAACCGGCGGCGGCACGACCGCAGCGATCGTCGGAGTCGGCTCCGGCAGGTGCGTGGACGTGCCGAACCAGTCGCAGACGTCGGGCACCCAGGTGGAGCTGTGGGACTGCAACGGCGGCAGCAACCAGCAGTGGACCAGCACCCCGGCCGGTGAGCTGCGGGTCTACGGCGGCGACTGCCTGGACGCCGCGGGCCAGGGCACCAGCCCCAGCACCAAGGTGGACATCTGGACCTGCAACGGCGGCAGCAACCAGAAGTGGACGATCAACGCCGACGGCACGATCACCGGTGCCCAGTCCGGCCTGTGCCTGGATGCCACGGGCGCGGGAACGGCCAACGGCACCTTGCTGGAGCTGTGGACCTGCAACGGCGGCAGCAACCAGAAGTGGACGCGCAGTTGATCAGGTGACCGACTGACGATCCTCCTGAGCCACCCCCGTCAATCCCTCTGAGAGGCCCCGCATGACTTCGTCCTCCCTCCCGATCAGCCGGCGCCGTCTGCTGGCAGCGGTCGGCGCGGCCACGGCCTTCGGCCTGCTGCGGTTCGCACCCGAGGCCGCCGCGACCGACGGCCCCGGAAGCTACACCGCGAGCTGGTCGTCCGTGGACCAGCACCCCCCGGCCCCGGCCTGGTTCCAGGACGCCAAGTTCGGCATCTACTACCACTGGGGCGTCTTCAGCGTTCCCGCGTTCGGGAACGAGTGGTATCCGCGCAACATGTACATCGGCGGCTCGGCCGAGAACCGGCACCACATCGCCACCTACGGCGACCCCTCGGTGTGGCCGTACAACAACTTCATCGACGGCGCCCGGGACAAGGCCGGCAACCACGTGCAGTTCGCCCCCAGACTGGTCTCCCAGGGCGGCAACTGGGACCCCGATGTCTGGGCGCGGCTGTTCAAGGCCGCCGGTGCAAAGTTCGCGGGCCCGGTCGCCGAGCACCACGACGGCTTCTCCATGTGGAACAGCCGCTCCAACCCGTGGAACTCGGTCCAGCACGGCCCCGGACTCGACCTCGTGGGTCTGCACGCGCAGGCCATCCGCGGGCAGGGGCTGAAGTTCATGGCCTCGCTGCACCACGCCTACCACTTCAACGGCTACTACGACCACGTGCCGTCCCAGTCGGATCCGACGTTGCGCATCCTCTTCGGTCAGCAGGGCTCGGCCGCGGAGAACAAGCTCTGGTACGACAAGCTGATCGAGGTCATCGACGGCTACCAGCCGGATCTGGTCTGGCAGGACTTCGACCTGGGCCTGGTGCAGGAGTCATATCGCCTCCAGTTCCTCGCGCACTACTACAACCAGGCGGTCTCGTGGAACAAGGACGTGGTCGCGACCTACAAGGACGGCCTGGACAACAAGGGCGAGGTCTTCGACTTCGAGCGCGGCGGCCCGGCAGGGCTGCTCAGCCCCTACTGGCTGACCGACGACAGCATCTCCTCCTCCAGCTGGTGCTACACGGTGGGCATCGGCTACTACTCGACGCAGGCACTGCTCCACTCGCTGATCGACCGGGTCAGCAAGGGCGGCAGCATGCTGCTGAACATCGCCCCGATGGCCGACGGCACCATTCCCTCTGGGCAGCAGTCCATCCTGCTCGCCATGGGCGACTGGCTCGGCCGCTTCGGAGAGGCGGTCTACGCCACCCGCTCCTGGGCCAGTTACGGCGAGGGCCCCACCCAGATGGGCGGAGGCTCGTTCAGCGGACCGGTGGCCGGCAAACCGCAGGACATCCGGTTCACCCGCAGCCAGGACAACAAGGTGCTCTACGCCACCGCGCTGGGCTGGCAGGGCGGCACCATGACCATCACCACGCTGAACTCGAACCAGATCAACCTCAGCAGCCTGACGGGCGCGCAACTCCTGAACAACGCCGTCGGCACCTACGTCAACCTCCCCGCACCGGCCCAGGACGCTTCCGGCCTGCACCTCACCATGCCCTCGTCCAACCCGCCGTTCAGCGCCCTGGCGTACACGGTCAAGCTCACCTTCTCCGGTGAGATCCCCGTCCTGGGCGCGCCGGGCGGCTCCACCACCTGGGTGAAGATCGCCAACGTGACCAGCGGACTGGTGCTCGACAGCGGGGGCAACGTAGCCTCCGGCTCCAACCTCAAGCAGTGGAACTACGACGGGAGCACCAACCTGCAGTGGCAGCTGATCGACCTCGGCAACGGCTACTACCGCATCATGAACCGCACCAACGGCATGGCCGCCGACAGCTGGGGCAACTCCGCCAACGGCGCTCCCGCCCGCCAGGAGGCGTGGAACGGCGGCAACAACCAGCAGTGGTCGCTCAACAGCCTCGGTGGCAACCGCTACCAGATCGTCAATCGGGGCACTGGCACCGCCCTTGACGGCAGCGGCAGCACCACGGTCGGCTCCACCACGGTGATGTGGACGCCGAACTCCAGCACGAACAACGAATGGACCATCACCGCCGTCTGAACCGCCCCAGCGAACAGTGCTTGGAACCACATCACCGAATCGGTTCGACGCAGTACTGCGCCCGAGGATGGGTGGCCAAGGCGGTCATGGCCTGTGCACTTCGACGACCCTGCAGCGGCACAGAAGTGAACTCACGTGAGGGCAGTTGACCCGCCTCGGTCGCGGTCCTACCACCCAGCGAGCGGATCGGCGAACGATTCGACCTCTCGAACGAACCCTCGACGAGCGACGGCCCACCGCCTCGGAGGCTTCGAGCCCAGGCTCTTGTCATTCGTTGTGGTGTCACCGCCGCACACCGCACCCGCTTCCGGCCGACCGACGCTCCCTGACCATCCCTCGACTACGGAAGAAGGAGTGTATGAAACGCAAACAGCTCTTGGCGTCCATCGCGGCTGCGGTACTTCTCGTCCTGGCAGCCGCGGGCACCTCGTTCAGCAGTGGCCTTGGCGCGCCCACGTCTGCCACGACGACCGGCGCCGTCCCGGCGAGCGCCGGCTGTGGCAAGGCCCCAACGCTGACGAGTGGTACACACACGATTCAGAGCGGCGGCCAGACGCGCAGTTACATACTGCGGGTTCCTGCCGGCTACGACAGCAACCATCCCTACCGGCTGATATTCGGTTTCCACTGGCGGGGCGGCACGGCCAACGATGTCGACTCGGGCGGAACGGACGGGTACAACTGGTCCTACTACGGCCTCCGGCGCCTGGCCGACAACGCGAACAACAGCACGATCTTCGTCGCCCCCCAGGGCAACGGCAACGGCTGGGCCAACCCCGGAGGCCAGGACGTGGCCTTCGTCGACGCGATGGTCAGTCAGATCGAAACAGGTCTGTGCGTCGACACGACCCAGTTGTTCTCCGCCGGTTTCAGCTACGGCGGCGCGATGTCGTACGCCCTGGCCTGCTCCCGTGCGACGGTCTTCCGTGCGGTCGCGGTCTACTCCGGCGCGAACCTCAGCGGGTGCAACGGCGGCACTCAGCCCATCGCCTACATGGGTCTGCACGGCATCAGGGACAATGTGCTGCCCATCTCGTCGGGACGGGAACTGCGCGACACCTTCGTCCGGAACAACGGCTGCACCCGGCAGAACCCGCCCGAGCCGGCCTACGGAAGCCTGACGCACATCATCACCACCTACTCCGGATGCAGGTCCGGATACCCCGTCGTCTGGGCCGCGTTCGACGGAGCGGGCCACGACCCCGGTCCCATAGACGGCTCCACCGGTGACGGCTGGCGCACCTGGACATCGGCAGCGGTGTGGCAGTTCTTCACACAGTTCGGCTCGAATCCGCCACCGCCACCGTCCTCCGGCAACCAGGAGATCGTCGGCCAGCAGTCGGGACGCTGCCTCGACATCAACAACTCCACCACGGCCAACGGCACGCAGGCACAACTGTGGGACTGCAACGGCGGCTCCAACCAACGGTGGACCTACACCGCCGGAAAGCAGCTGGTTGTTTACGGCAACAAGTGCCTGGGCGCCGGCCAGGCAGCGGGCAACGGCGCCCCGACGGCGATCTGGGACTGCAGCGGACAGGCAGACCAGCAATGGAACATCAATCCCGACGGCACGATCACAGCAGTGCAGTCGGGGCTCTGCCTGGACGCCAACGGCCAGGGGGCCGCCAACGGGACGAAAGCCCAGCTATGGAGTTGCACGGGCGGTGCGAACCAGCGCTGGCGCCTGGAGAACTGAAACGCCGGGGCCAGGCACAGCACCGTGCGGGCCTGGCCCCACAGACCTCGGCACGCCAAGCGTCGTGGAGCACGGCGGGTTTGCCGTCAGCAGGCTGTGCACGTGGGGGTCACCGTGCGGCGGGCTTGCACACGACGATCAACGTCCGACACAGGCCGGTGCGTTTCGCAGCAGCCCGAAGACGCCCGGCGGCACCGGTCTTTCAGAAGGTCTCGCAGGACCGGGAAGCCACGTGGGGTCAGCCCGGTGCCCACCGGACCGCTACGAACCGCACCACATCGACAGTCCGGACAGCCTCTGACGGGGCCAACCGGAACCGCTCACTCAAGGATTACGAGGTCCCCATGCGCAGACGAAGTTTCAGCCGCAGACATCTGTCTGTGGTGTTCGCCGCGGCGGTTGCGGCCCTGGTCGCGTTGGCGGCGACGCTCTTCGCCAACCCGGCTCAGGCGGCAACCAGCGGCGCCTTGCGCGGTATTGGTTCCGGCCGGTGTCTCGATGTGCCGAACGCCAGCCAGACCGACGGCACGTACCTGCAGATCTGGGACTGCTCGGGCGGGACCAACCAGCAGTGGACGTTGACGGACAGCAACCAGCTGACCGTGTACGGCAACAAGTGCCTGGATGTTCCGGGCCACGCCACCGCGGCCGGTACCCGGGTGGAGATCTGGTCCTGTAACGGCGGTGCGAACCAGCAGTGGCGGGTGAACTCCGACGGCACGATCGTCGGCGTGGAGTCCGGGCTGTGCCTGGACGTTACGGGCGCCGGTACGGCCAACAGCACGGCGGTGGAGATCTGGACGTGCAACGGCGGCAGCAACCAGAAGTGGACCGGCCTGTCCGGGACGCCGGGCGGCACCTGTTCTCTTCCATCGACGTACCGGTGGACGTCGACGGGTGTGCTGGCGCAGCCGGCGAACGGGTGGGTCTCGCTGAAGGACTTCTCCAACGTGGTGTACAACGGCAAGCACCTGGTCTACGCATCGAACGTGTCGGGATCGGGGTACGGCTCGATGATGTTCAGTCCCTTCACGAACTGGTCGGACATGGCGTCGGCCGGCCAGACCGGGATGAACCAGTCCACGGTGGCACCCACCCTGTTCTACTTCGCGCCCAAGAACATCTGGGTGCTGGCGTCCCAGTGGGGTGCGTGGCCCTTCTTCTACCGCACGTCGAGCGACCCCACCAACCCCAACGGCTGGTCCGCGCCGCAGCCGCTGTTCACCGGCAGCATCCCCAACTCCGCCCCGATCGACCAGACCCTGATCGCCGACGACCAGAACATGTACCTGTTCTTCGCCGGTGACAACGGCAACATCTACCGGGCGAGCATGCCGATCGGGAACTTCCCGGGCAACTTCGGCTCGTCCTACACGACGGTCATGAGCGACTCCACGAACAACCTGTTCGAGGCGCCACAGGTCTACAAGGTCAAGGACCAGAACCAGTACCTCATGATCGTCGAGGCGATAGGTGCGAACGGGCGCTACTTCCGCTCGTTCACGGCCTCCAGCCTGAGCGGTTCGTGGACCCCGCAGGCCAGCAGCGAAACCAACCCCTTCGCGGGCAAGGCCAACAGCGGTGCCACCTGGACCAACGACATCAGCCACGGTGACCTGGTCCGCAACAACCCCGACCAGACCATGACCATCGACCCCTGCAACTTGCAGTTCCTCTACCAGGGCAAGTCCCCCAACGCGGGCGGCCCCTACGACCAACTGCCGTGGCGGCCGGGTGTTCTCACCCTGCAGCGCTGACCCGCCTGATCCACGGTGATCGCGATGTGGTGCGGTCTGCCGGCGCGTAGACGAGCGGTTCACTGCGCGGGCAACTCCACCTGCTGACCGATATGCACCACCTCGAGGAACCCCAGCCCTGTGCCGGCTGGGGTTCCTTGTCGTCCTCGCCGTCGCCCTCCTCGACGCGTCGTCTTCCCTGCTGCGACTACGCGATCACATCCTGACCATGAGCGAACGACCGGCGCGCAAGCCGCTGTGGACTTTGAGAATCAAGAACGGCTTGTAGCCGGACATCCACATGACCCCCGAGGAGGGCATGCGCGCCCACCTCGACCTCCAGGGCGGCCGGCCGCACGGGGTGCTGCTGCCGATCCACTGGGGCACCTTCAACCTCGCTCCGCATCCCTGGGCCGAACCCGGGGAGTGGACGAAGGACGTCGCCGAGGAGGCGGGACAAGCGGTGGCGTTCCCCCGGCCCGGCGAGCCGTTCGAGCCGGCGGGAAAGCTTCCTGCGGACCCCTGGTGGCGGGCGGTGTCTGCGCCTGTGGCGCACCCGTGGCGCCGCGGTGTGGGCCCGGATACCGCACGGGAGACCGCTCGCGGCGATCTCGATCTTGCGGGCGAGCGGTGACGCCTGCCGGTCGAGAAGGGCGCGACGCGCGTGAGCACCCCCGTATCAGAGCCGCTGATGCCGTTGACCCGGCCGTGACCGACTCCGTTGAGTCGCCGCGCGGAGCGCGTGGCGACCTCGGGCCTGCGGTGCTGCTGGGGATGAGGCCTTTGCCCCGGGCCTCTGTGCGTCGCTAGGCGGCCCCATGCGCTCCGCTGTCCGAACTTCGTCGGCAGCGGGGCGCTGGGCTCACGGCCCCCTCTAGGATCGGATGCTCGTCGTGATCTCGGAGCAGAAGGCTGAACAACAGTGACGGACGGCCGAGTTGTCATCGTGACCGGTGGAGGTACAGGCATTGGAGCGGCCACCGCCAGGTTGCTGCGCGAGGGTGGGCACCACGTGGTCGTCTCGGGGCGGCGGCCCGAACCGCTGCGGCACCTCGAGCGGGAGGCCGGGGCGCTGGCGTATCCGTCCGATGTGGGTGACCCGGAGGCCGCCGAGGGTCTCGTCCGCACGGCCTTGGCTGCGTATGGGCGACTCGACGGACTTGTGCTCAATGCGGGCATCGGGCGCAGCGGAGCGGTCGGGGACCTGTCGTTGGCAGACTGGGACGAGGTGATGCGGACGAACGTGACCGGTCCGCTCCTGCTCCTGCGTGCGGCGATCCCGCACTTGCTGGAGGCACGTGGATCGGTGGTTGCCGTCGCGTCGGTGTCCGCACTGCGCAACGGTGCGAGCAACGCCGTGTACGCCACCTCCAAGGCGGCCTTGCTGCAGCTCTGCCGCTCCCTCGCCGTCGACTACGGGCGTCAGGGGCTGCGTGCCAACACCGTGTGCCCCAGTTGGGTCCGCAGCGAAATGGCCGACCGGCGCATGGCGCGCTTCGCCGTCGAAGCGGAGTTGAAGGACGGCAGCGTCGAGTCTGCGTACGAGGAGGCGACCAGGCTCCTGCCCATGGGCCGGCCGGGCGAACCGCGTGAGGTCGCGGAGGCGATCAGTTGGCTGCTCTCTCCGGCGGCGTCCTACGTCAATGGCGCGGTGCTCACCGTTGACGGCGGGGCAACGGCCCTTGATCCCGGGACCCTCGCGTTCGATTTCCGTATCGCACCACGCGGCGAAGCGGAACTCTGACGAGAAGGCCGGTCGCAGCGGGGGAGTGCATCGGCCCCTGACCGACGCGATGGACGCGGTGCCGCAAGGCGATCGACTTGCACACCTGCGGGGAAACGGTCGCAGCACCCCCTGTAGGTAGGTCAGCTGCGGCCTGGCGAGCGCCACTTGGGGTACCGCACCCACAACCCGTACTCCGTCGGCGAGCCGTCCGGGCCCGGCTGCACCACGGGCGCAATAGCCGTTGGCTTGCGCCCCCACCCCGTCCTGGAAGAAGCCGCACTGACGGACGAGGCATGGCTGTCCGCCGTGCTCGACGCCGAAGTGGCCCTCGCCTGCGCCCAGGCGCGCATCGGGATGATTCCCCACGGGTCGCCGAGTCCGTCAGCCCGTAGTGAGCACCATCCGGAAGCGGGCGGCTCCGGAGAGCATCTTCTGATACGCCTCGGCGGCTCGGTCCAGCGGCACGATCTCGACCATCGGGCGGATCCCCTGCAGGGCGCTGAACTCCATGGTGTCCTGCACATCCTGCGCCGTGCCGGACGCATGGCCGCGGACGGTCCTGCCGCGCATGATCAGCTGGACCGGGCTGATCCCCAGCGGGTCGGGGGCCGCGCCGATGACGACCAGTTCGCCGCGGTGCGACAGTCCGTCGACGGTCGCCGTGATGGCGTCGGAGTTGCCGGCCGTGGCGAGTACGACCCTGGCTCCGCCCAGGGACTGCAGTGCCTCGGCGACGGGGGTGCCCGCCGTGCTGTCGACGTAGTGGTGGGCGCCGAGCTGCTTGGCGAGGTCGGCCTTGTCGGCTCCGCGGGCGATCGCCACGACCTCGAAGCCCATCGCGGCCGCGTATTTGACTCCCAGGTGGCCAAGGCCGCCGATGCCCAGTACGGCGATCAGATCGCCCGGCCGGGCGGAGCTGCGCCGCAACGCGTTGTAGGTGGTCACCCCCGCGCACGCCATGGGTGCCGCGTCGGTCGCTGCCAGTGCGTCGGGGATCCGGGCCAGGGCGTCGGCCGGCGCGATCACCGCCTCGGCGTAGCCCCCGTCGTACGCCCCGCCGGGGATCTTCAGGGTCTCGCACATGATGAAGTCACCTTCTCGGCACGGCCTGCAGTGGCCGCAGCTGCCGCCGAACCAGCCCACCGCCACCCGGTCGCCCACCTGCCACCCCCTGTCGGGGGTCCCTTCGCCGAGTTCTTCGATGCGCCCGGCGATCTCATGCCCGGGAACCAGCGGAAACCGGAGGCCTGGCAGCCCGGCGTTCACGAACAGGGCGTCACTGTGGCAGACACCGCAGGCGTCCACGGCAATCCGTACGTGGCCGGGGCCCGGCTTGGGCACCTCACGCTCGGCAATCTCGAACGGCCCGCCGACGGCGGGCACCTGCGCGACTCGATAGGTATTCATCTGGATCTCTCCGGAAGCGGCTACGACGATCCCCCGCAACCAGCAGACCAGCTCCGGCCCGATCGCGCGCGTCGAAGCGCGTCGAAGCCCGTCGAAAGGAACGGGAACGGGCGGGGGCTGCAGCCGTCATGTCCATGCCGCGCGATGGCCGGGGCTAGGAGTGTCTGGTTCCACAGAAGGGGCAGCTGGCGATGTTCGCCTTCATCAGCAGTGTCGGCAGCGGACTGTTGAGGATCTCATCGCGAGGAAGAGTGAGGTCGAAGTGTTGTTCGATGGCACTCAGGCATACGCGGTGAATCGCGCGGCGGTCGTCCCACCGCTCTTCAGGGTCTTCGAGGGACAGGCCGGCGGCCGTCAGTCTGGTTTCAAGAGCAGCACGGACATCCGTGTCGCCGTCGACTCGGCTGGATCCCCATGAGCCGTCGAGGTGGAGGTTGAAATGGCATACGGTGCGCCCGTCGTGCTCGTAGGAGAAGAACGGGGGAACGGGCTTGCCGTTCTCCTCCTCGTACCACAGGCGGAAGACATGAGCGGCGCCCCGCGACACGGGCGGCTCGGGGCCGAACTCTCCGTACCAGAAGCCGTGTTTGACGACGTAGGACCACTCGCCGATCTCTCCGTAGCGGAGGGCGATTGCCTCATGAGTGTCCCCGAACAGGCCGGTCATCACGTCATCCGCCTGCCGGCCGGTGAGGCTCCCGATGAAACGTGGCTTCTGCTTGTCCCGGCCGTAGCGGCTGGCGGCGAGACGTGCTGCCAGCGTCTCTCCGGCGAGGTCCTGGGCGATGACGACGCTGTATCCGCCCCAGTCGATCGACTTCGGTTCGGCGAGCCAAGTGAGTCCGTCGCTCATGTGGATCACCCCATCAGGTGCAGTCCGTTCCGCGCTGCGATGGAGGCCACAATTCCGCACTCCTTGGTTGCAGCTGTCAGCCGACGGAGTCCATGAAGTTCAGCATCCGGCGGTTGACCTCGTCCGCGTGGTCGATCTGCGGCCCATGGCCGGTGTTCGAGACGATCTCGGCTCGAGCGCCCGGAATCAGGCGCGGAATCCTCTCCACTTGCCGCCGCGGATGCACGAGAAGGCTCCGCTTGCCGAGCACCAGATAGAGCGGAGTGCGGATGACGGAGAGTTCGTCCTCGGACAGAGGCAGTGGAGCCGGGCGGCGTATGCGGTAGGCGCGGACGCCTGATCTGATCATCGTGCGCAGCTGCGGCACGATGAGGACCGGCTGCTCCAGCCAGGCCGCCAGTCGTGGGCGCAGCGCCGTGGGTGCGAAGGTTGCGAAGAGGCTGACGAAGATCCAGACGAAGAAACGCAGACCGACCTTCTTCAGGCCTCCTGGATCGAGCAGGGTGACGGAGGCGAGGCGGCTCGGCCGACGGTGTGCCTGATTGAGGGCGAGCCATCCGCCGTACGAGGAACCGATGAGGTGAACGCGGTCGAGGCCGAGTCCGGCGAGCGTCTCGTCCAGCCACTGCGCGGCGCGTTCGGGCTGGTGAATGGGTTCGTGCTGAACGCTGCGGCCCGGGTCGCCGGGAGTGTCGATCGCGTAGACGACACGTTCGGCGCTGAGCGCAGGTGTGTTCGGGTACCACATCGCAGAGCAGCTTCCGGCGCCGTGCACCAGAACGACCGGGGTGCGGGACTCGCCGGCAGGGTCGTCGGGGCCGTACCGGTACACGTGCGTCGTCCCGAAGCTGGTCTCCACGTCCGCCTGCGCGACGGCCGACGCCCCCATGGCGTACACGGCGTCGCACGCGGCGAAGTAGCGCTCACGCAGGGCGTCATTCACGTATCGCCCGACATCGGGCCGGGGACGTTCGCGGGTCGTGGGCTCAGGCACGGGCGGCCACCTCCGAAAGCGAAAACCTTGTTCGTGGTACGACCGTATCATCAAATTGATACGCCTGTACCATAAAGGCGCCCGGCCGGACCGGGCGAGGGCAGCTCGGGGGGAACGGTGGAGGAGAGGCGCGACTGATGCCGAAACGCGTGGACCACGCACAACGGCGAACCGAGATCGCCGAAGCACTGGTCCGGGTTGCGGGCCGACGCGGACTGCATGCCGTGGGGATGCGCGATGTGGCCGCGGAAGCAGGCGTGTCACTGCGGCTGGTGCAGTACTACTTCGAGACCAAGGAGAAGCTGCTGCTCTACGGGCTGCAGCATCTGACGGAGAGGTTCGGAGAGCGGGTCGCCGCCCGGGTGCGAGCGGCCGGGGACAGCCCGGGCCCGCGCGAGACGATCGAGGCACTGTTGACGGCGGCGTTGCCGACGGACGACGAGAGCCGCACCTTCCACCTCCTCTACAGCTCGTACGCGGTTCTGGCCGTGACCGACGAGGCGCTTGCCGCCCAGCCCTTCATCGCGAACCCCGATGCCGCCGAGGAGACCCTCACCGGACTCCTCCGACAGGCACAGGAGGCGGATCTCGCAGGGCCGGGCGTGGACGCGCGATGGGAAGCGGTCAGCCTGCTCGCCATGTCTGCCGGACTCGGTACCAGCGTCCTTGTCGGCCAGCGCAGCCCGGAGTCCGCGGCCGAAGTCCTGAACCGTCATCTGGACCGGATCTTCCAGGGTCGGAGCGCGCCTCGCTGACGGGACGGACGCGGTGGTGGCGGTTCCAAACGAGTCCGGTTTCTCGCGGCGGACGTAGTACGGGGCGGCTTCGACGCCGCCCTCGTCCGCTGGGCGGTCAGCGTGGCCGACGCCGAAGCGGTGCTCCGTACGGAGGCCGGTCTGGCCGCGGCGTTGGTGGCCTGGGACCTTCCGGCCGGTCGCGGGGCGGACGCCGGTCGCGGGGTGGACGACGGCGGGCCGGGCGGCGCGGCGGTCCTGCGTCGGCTCGGCCGCCGCTTCCAGGACCTGCCGGTGTTCCTGGTCATGACGGGCGAGGGCTTGCAGAACCTGCCGCTGTGGGTGTCGGAGTCGGTGGTGGGCTCCGTATGGCCACGGCGGCGTCGCGTTCTTGAAGTCGCCCGTGGGCAGGGCGTTCCACGACTGCTTCGGGGAGCGGCTGTGCGCTCGGTCCGTCTGGTCGAGCTGTTGGACACCGCCTTCCAACGGCCGCGGCGGAGCCGGTCCCCCGCCGCAGCTGTGCCACCATCGCCTGGTCCGTGGCGGCACGGAGTGGGTGCGCCCGGCCGGGTGGCGGCCGCCATGGTCACCGTCATCCCGCCCGGCATCCCCGTGCTGATGCCCGGCGAGAGCGTCGGCGGCCAGAACGGCCCACTGCTGCGCTGCCTTGCCGCGCTGGAGTCCTTCGACCGCCGCTTCCCCGGCTTCCGCAGCGAGACACACGGGGTGACGCTCGCCCCCGACACCGGCGACTGTCTGATCGAGTGTCTGCGCCCGGGGCCGGCCGAGGGCACAAGCGGCTCACTCGGCGGTCGCGCCGGGCCTCGGCACCGGCCCAGCGGCGTGACCCGGAGGCGGCAGAAGCGCCCCACTGAGACACCTCCGGCAGCAGCGCAGGGCGCCGACGGGAGTTGTTCCGTGCCGAGCGGGCGCGGAACGGCTGCCTCCGTGGTGCAGTTGAGGCATGGCCGAGTCTTCCGGCGTTCCGAAGGACTTGCGTCCACGCCGACGTCGGCGGGATCAAGACGAGGGCGAGGACCCGTCCGCCGACCGTCCGCCGTCCCGCTGGGCTGACGCCGCGCTCGCCCTGCTGCTGGCCGTGGTGGACATCATGGCCCTGGCGGGCATGGCACTCTTCATGTTCCTGGCCGGGATGTCGCACTCGGAGCCCTCCAGCCGGCCCTCGACGGGCCACGGCGTTCCGCTCCTCGTGTTCGCGCTCTTCTGGGTCGTCCCGGGGGCACTGGGGGTGTCGGCCTTCGTCCAGGCGCGTCTGAGCATGCCGATCAGCGCCACGGTTCAGGGGCTGTTCTTCGTCGTCGGCGTGGTGCTGGGCTTTGGAGCGACGCGCATGCTGCTGTCCTTCGCATGAGCCGACCGACACGCCCGGTCAGCGGGCGGCGGGGCGTCAGCGCGAGGCGGGGCGCAGGCCCGCCACCTCGTCGTAGAACGCGTCCGCCGGCGGTCCGAGGAGTTCATGGGCCTCGATGAACATCTCGTGCGCGTCGCGGCCCACCCAGCCGGCCGGGAGCAGTTCGGTCGGCAGATCGGGGTCCCGGAAGGGGAACTTGCGGTAGTCGTAGGTGAGCCGCATGCGTTCGATCAGCGCTTCCTGCGGCGTCAGACGCCTGGCCCGGTAGGAGGGCATCCGCACGCGGTAGGTGCGCAGCAGCTCGCGGTAGTCCTCGTTGAGCGCGTCCAGGTCCCAGCTGCGGGCCGCCATCTCGCGGTCGACGGGGAGACCCGAGGACTGGCAGCGCAGGGTGTCCAGGCGTACGGCGGGCTCGTCGGCGAACTTCTCGCGGACCTGCTGGAGCCGGTCGTGCGGGGAGACATAGGTGGAGGGCGCGAGCGGGCCGAAGCCCAGCCACGCAAGTTCCTTGCGGATGCGGTCGCGCACGCCGCGCTCGGTCTCGGGCACCGAGTAGATGACCATGTACCAGTGCCGGTCCCAGTCGGTCCGTACCGGGTCGAAGATGCGTGACCGGCCCTCGTCCAGCAGCTGGAGGCTGCGGGCGTTGAGCGCGTAGAGGGTCTCGCGGCCCTCGCGCCGCGCGTCGAACCAGCCCTCCTTGCGCAGCCTGGCGAGCACCACGCGCACGGTGCTCTCGCCGACGTCGAAGCACCCCATGAGCGTGCTGAGGGTGCGCAGCCGGGCGGCGCCGCCGCGGTAGCGGACGTAGTCGCCGAACAGGTCGAAGACGATCGAACGAGGCTTCACGAACACGACTATGTCATACGGCGGCCGTCGCGAGTAAGAGATGTCTCAGCCATATGCCCTTGGAAGAAGAGGGAAAGTTATGTGTCATTCCATTGACGGACGTGTTTCTGCTGACACATACTTCCGGCGTTCCGGCCACCCAGGCCGGCCGATCCTCCAGAGGAGTCGGCAATGACCCCAGAGACCGTTCAATCCGCTGTTCGCCCCGCGCCGGCAGCACGCCGCCGTCCCGAGTTCCTGGTGACCGGCCTGTGCTTCGCGATGATCGTCTTCGATGGTTACGACCTGATCGTCTATGGCGCCACGGTCCCCTCGCTGCTGCGATACGACCGCTGGACCCTCACCCCCGCCGTGGCCGGAGCGATTGGCAGTTATGCGCTCATCGGCATGCTGATCGGCGCGCTGATCGCGGGCGCCGTGACCGACGCGGTGGGGCGGCGCAGGGTCCTGCTGACCGGGGTCGCCTGGTTCTCGGCTGCCATGATCGGGTGTGCGCTGGCGCCGGACGTGACCTGGTTCGCGGCCTTCCGGTTGCTGGGCGGGATCGGTCTCGGCGGGGTGATGCCGACCGCCGTCGCACTGACCGCCGAGTACGCCGATCCCAGACGGCGCAGCCTCACCAACGCGATGATGTTCTCCGGGTACGCGGTGGGCGGCATCCTCGCGGCCGTGCTCGCCATGACGCTGATGCCGACGCTGGGTTTCCGGTTCATGTACGCGATCGGTGCGGTCCCGCTGCTGCTCGTCCCGCTGCTGGCCGGTCGCGTACCGGAGTCCCTGGCGTTCCTCGTCGCCAAGGGGCGGCACGAGGAGGCGGCCGCGACGGCGGCGCGGCTCGGAGTCGAGATCCCGGCCGGGCCACCCGTCGGGGATCGCAGGCGCGCCGGGATCGCACAGCTGGCCCGCAGAGAGCACCTCGGGCCCGTGCTGCTGTTCGCGGCGGTCAGTTTCTTCGGGCTGCTGCTGGTCTACGGCCTGAACACCTGGCTCCCGCAGATCATGCGTGCGGCGGGCTACCCGCTGTCCGGCTCCCTGCTGTTCCTGCTGGTGATGAATCTCGGCGCGGTCGTCGGATCGCTCCTCATCTCACCCCTGGGCGACCGGTTCGGCATGAAGCCGGTCACGACGGCCGTCTTCCTGGCCGCGGCACTCTCCATCACCCTGCTCGCTTTCGCGACGGCCGCGCCGCTGATGTACGCCTTGGTCGCGGTGGCCGGCTTCGGCACCATCGGTGCGCAGATCATGGTCCTGGGGTATGTGGCACAGCACTTCCCGGTCGAGGTCAGGGCCACGGCGCTCGGCTGCACACTGGGCCTCGGCCGGCTCGGTGCCATCACCGGCCCCCTGGTCGGCGGCTTCCTGCTGGACGCGAAGGTCGGCACGGCCTGGAACTTCTACGCGTTCGCCATCCCCGCAGCCCTCGCCACCGGACTGGTACTGCTGCTGCCGGGCGGGCGCCTGAGAGGACAGGCCCGGAATCTCGCTGCAACAAATCATTGACGCCCGTTCATCATTCGAAACACACTTGAGCTCCGGGTGGACGGCCCCCTGGACCGCCCGGAGCGGCATTCGACGCGGAGGCAGAACATCATGGTTTCTCGGATCGCTTGCGTGGGAGGCGGCCCCGGCGGGCTGTTCTTCGCGACACTCATCAAGCAGGCCGATCCGTCGGTCGAAGTCACCGTCTTCGAGCGGAACCGGGCGGAGGACACCTTCGGCTTCGGTGTGGTGTTCTCCGACGCGACGCTGGCCGGAATCCACGAGGCCGATCCCGTGCTGCGGACCGGCCTCGCGGACCACGGACGGCACTGGGACGAGATCGAGATCCGGCTGAAGGGCCGGAGGATCCGCTGCGGCGGCAACGGCATGGCCGCGATCACCCGCAAGACACTGCTGCAGCTGCTGCACCGGCGGGCGGCAGAGGTCGGCGTCGATCTGCGCTTCAGCTCCGAAGTGCCGTCCGACCCGGCCCAGTTGGCCGACTACGACCTCATCGTCGCCGCCGACGGGGCGAACTCCGGCTTCCGCGCCCGGCTCGCCGACGAACTGGTTCCCGAGGTCGAGGTCGCGACCGCCAAGTTCATCTGGTTCGGGACCAGTTACCTCTTCGACGGTCTGACGTTCGTGCACGAGCACGGGCAGCACGGGACGTTCGCCGTGCACGGCTACCCGATCAGTGACGACGTCAGCACCTTCATCGTGGAGACGGACGAGGAGTCCTGGCGGGCCGCCGGTCTCGACGAGTTCGACACCGCGCAGCCTCCGGGCCCGAGCGACGAGAAGAGCAGGCGCTATCTGGAGAAGCTGTTCGCCGAGCAGATCGACGGACACGAGCTGCTTGTCAACAACTCGCGCTGGGGCAACTTCCGTACCCGGCGCACCCGCCGCTGGAGCAGCGGAAACGTCGTCCTGCTCGGCGACGCCGCGCACACGGCGCACTTCTCGGTCGGCTCCGGGACGAAAATGGCCATGGAGGACGCCGTCGCGCTCGCCGGCAGCCTGCTGGAACACCGCGGCGACCTGCCGTCCGCACTGGAAGCTTACGAGGCGGCGCGGCGCTCTTCGGTGGAGAAGATCCAGGGTTCCGCCCGCCCGAGCCTGTCGTGGTGGGAGCACTTCGGCCGCTACCACGACGCGTACGAGCCCACGCAGTTCGCCTTCCACTTCATGTCCCGCAGCATCGGCAAGGGGCGCATCGCCCGCCGCGACCCGGAGTTCGTCGAACAGGTGGAGCGGGACTGGCGCGCCGGGCACGAGGGAGACGGACCGCTGGAGACCCCCTTCCGGGTCGGCGTACGGGAGTTCGCCTCCCGCCGCCTGAGCGTGGCGGACACCGAGACGCTCAGGGACGGCGATCCGGGCTGCCTGTGGCTCGTCGCGCCGGACACGGAGGCGGAGCTGGCGGAGGCGTACGGGCGGCTCTCCCAGGCCCTCACGGCCGGGCCGTCCCTGGTCGCCGTGCACGCGGGGTCCCCGCTCACCCGGTCCCTGCTCGCGGAACAGGCCCGGCTGGTACACCGCGTGCCCGCGCTGATCGTGGAGGACGGCATGGACGACGACCGCGC
The DNA here is from genome assembly GCF_040298185.1 of Streptomyces sp. NPDC001634. Taxonomy (NCBI): domain Bacteria; kingdom Bacillati; phylum Actinomycetota; class Actinomycetes; order Kitasatosporales; family Streptomycetaceae; genus Streptomyces; species Streptomyces sp. NPDC001634. The sequence continues at coordinate 67,970 of NZ_JBEOZU010000016.1, forward strand.
CGAGACGCTGCTGCTGTCCGGCCGCGCCGACCTCGTCGGCTCGCTGAGCGAGGGGGAGGCACGCGCGTGACCACGAAAGACACGAAAGACACGGGCGTGACCACGAAAAACACGGGCATGACCCCGAACCTGACGCCGATGTTCACGCCCGAGGGCGTGGTGGTGATCGGCGCCTCCCGGCAGAGCGGCAAGCTCGGTGCCGCCATGGCCCGTTCGCTGGCCGCCTTCCCCGGCCCCCGCGCTCTTGTGAACGCCCGTCGTCCGGAGCCGGCCGAGGGCGTCTACGCCTCGGTTGCCGAGGCCGCCGCGCACACCGACGGGCGGTTGGACCTGGCCGTCCTGTGCGTGCCGGCCGCCGGCTGCGCCGACGCCCTGGCCGAGGCCGCCGCCGCGGGCTGCCGGGCCGCACTGGTCTGCGCGGGCGGTTTCGGCGAGGCGGGCCCCGAGGGCGAGCAGTACGCGGACGCCCTGCGCCGTGTCGTCGAACGGACCGGGATCCGGCTGCTCGGGCCCAACACCTCGGGGTTCTTCGCCCCTCAACTGGGACTGACCGCCAGTTTCGTACCCGCCGCGAGCGGACTTCCGGCCGGTGACGTAGCGGTGGTCGCGGCCAGCGGTGGCGTCAACCACGCCCTTGCCTTCGACCTGGCGGACGCGGGGAACGGCATCAGCCTGGGCGTGGGCATCGGCGCGGGCCTCGACGTCACGGCCGCCGACGTTCTGGAACACCTGGTGACGGACGCGGGTACGACCGCGGTGGCCCTCCATGTGGAGACGGTCCCGGACGGGCCGCGTCTCGTGGCCGCCGTGCGCCGGCTCGCCGCCGTCAAACCGGTGGTGGCGCTGGTCGTAGGGCGATCGGACGTAGGGGAGTTCGCACGGTCGCACACGGGGGCGCTGGCCACGTCATGGCGTACGGCGCGTGCCGCGCTGCGGCAGGCCGGGGCCGTGGTCGTCGACGACGAACGGGAGCTGGTCGATGCGATCACTGCCCTCTCGCGCGTACGACTGCCCGCGCACCCCGACCCGGGCCTCGGCATCGTGACCGCCCAGGCGGGCCCCGGCCTGCTGCTCGCGGACCGGGCCGGGACGGACGGTATCCGGGTGCCGGAGCTGACCGAGGCCACCCGGGACACGCTCGGCGGGCTGCTGCCGCCGCTGACGTACCAGCGCAACCCGGTCGACACCGGACGGCCCGGCGAGACCTTCGCCCAGGTGCTCGACGCGACGGCCGCCGACCCCTCGGTGGACCTGCTGGCCGTCTATGCGCTGACCGAACCCGACAGCGTCGATGTGGCGTCCGCCGCTCAGGAAGCGGGGCTCGGCGTCGGGTCGCCCGCGGTGGTCGTCGTCGCGGGCCCGCACGAGGACGTCGTGGAGCAGCGGGCCCGGCTGCACAAGGCCGGCATCCCCGCGCTCACGGGTCCGACGGCGGCCGCGGGCGCGGTACGGGCCCTGGTAACCGACGCGCGGCAGCGGGCGCGGGCCGCTGTGGCGGGAACGGAGGCACCCGCGACGGTCCGGCAGGGGGTGCCCGCGGGACCGCTGGACGAGGACAGTGCGAAAACGTTTCTGAGCAGCCTTGGCATCCGTACTCCCGTTCGCATCGCCTGCGCCACCCGCACGGAAGCACACCGCGCCTTCGAACGGCTCGCCGACAGCGGGCAGCCGGTCGCCGTGAAGGTGCTCGACGCGGAGATCCTGCACAAGACGGAACTCGGCGGAGTCCATCTCGGTATCCGCACTCCGGCCGAACTGGACACGGCCCTGGACGCGATCGACGCCATCGAGCCGGGCGGCCGTCGCTACCTGGTGGAGGCCATGGCCCCGGCCGGTGTCGACCTCGTGCTCGGCGCCCGCCGTGATCCCGTCTTCGGGCCCGTCGTGCTCGCCGGGCTCGGCGGGACCGCCGCCGAGGCGCTCGCCGACGTGGCGATCCGGCTCGCGCCGCTGTCCGTGGCCGAGGCCGCGGCCATGCCGGACGAGCTGGCCGCACGGGCGCTGCTCGACGGCTGGCGTGGCGGACCGGTGCTCGACCGCGCCGAGTTCGGCCGGGTGGCCGCCGCGCTCGCCGACGCCCTCGCGGCGAGTGGACGGGAGGTCGCCGAGATCGAGATCAATCCGCTGCGTCTGATCGCCGACGGCCTGATTGCCCTGGACGCCGTCATCGTGCACACCGGGGCCGTCGCCGGGCACCCCGGCCAGGAGACCGACAAGGAGAACGACCATGCCCAGGCCTAGCAGCAACGGCGCTGTGCCCTGGCCCGACGCGTACGCCAAGCTCTACGCCGACAAGGGCTACTGGACAGGGGAGACCATCGGGGACGCCCTGCTGGAGGTCGCGGACGCCACGCCGGACGCGATCGCACTCGTCGACGGCACCCGCAGGCTGACGCACCGTCAACTCGCCGAGCGCGCCGACGCCACCGCGCTGCGTCTCGCCGAACTAGGCCTCCGCCCCGACGACCGGCTCGTGGTGCAGCTGCCCAACACCGTCGAGTTCGTCGTCCTGACGTACGCATGCCTGCGGCTCGGCGTCATCCCGGTGATGGCACTGCCGGGGCACCGCCGGCACGAGATCTCCCATCTCGTCGAGCACTCCGAAGCGGTCGGGATCGCGGTGCCCGACGTCCTGAAGGACTTCGACCACCAGGACATGGCGGCTGCCGTCGCCGACGAGTCGTCCACCGTCCGCCACCTCCTCGTGCTCGGCGACAAGATCGGCGACGGCGCAGTCGACCTGCGAGAGCTGTGCTCCTCGCCCGAAGAGGGCGCGGCGGCGGACACACGGGACGCCCTGGACACGTACCGTCCCGACAGCCGCTCGATCGCCGTCTTCCTGCTCTCCGGCGGCACCACAGGACTGCCCAAGCTGATCGCCCGCACCCACGACGACTACCTCTACAACGCCCGCCGCAGCGCCGAGGTGAGCGGCTTCGGCGCGGACACGGTGTACTTCGCCGCACTGCCCCTCGGGCACAACTTCCCGCTCGCCTGCCCGGGGCTGCTGGGCGCGCTGTTGTGCGGCGGCCGTGTCGTCCTGGGTTCGCCAAGCCCCGAGAAGGCGTTCACGCTCATCGAGCAGGAACGCGTCACCGCGACCGCCGTGGTCCCGGCCATCGCCCAGCGCTGGCTGGACCACCGGCGCAGCCACCCCGACGCCGATCTCGGCTCGCTGCGCGTCCTGCAGGTCGGCGGCTCGCGGCTGGCCGACCAGGTCGCCCGCCGGGTGCGCCCCGAACTCGGCTGCACGCTCCAGCAGGTGTTCGGGATGGCCGAAGGCCTGCTCAACTACACGCGCCTGTACGACTCCGAGGACGTCATCTGTACGACACAGGGGCGCCCCATGTGCGAGGACGACGAACTCCGCGTCGTCGACGAGCTGGGCGAGCCGGTGCCCGACGGGACACCGGGAGTGCTGCTCACCCGGGGGCCGTACACCCCTCGCGGCTACTACCACGCCGAGGAGCAGAACGCCCGCGCGTTCACCGAGGACGGCTGGTACCGCACCGGCGACGTCGTGCGGCTGCGGGCCGACGGCAACCTGGTCGTCGAGGGCCGGGACAAGGACATGATCATCCGGGGCGGGGAGAACATCTCCGCCGAGGAGATCGAGAACCTGGCCTACCAGACCCCCGGGGTCGCCCGAGTCGCCGCGGTGGCAATGCCGGACGCCGAACTGGGCGAGCGCGTATGCCTCTACGTCGTACCGGAGGCGGGCCGCAGCGTGACCCTCGCCGACGTCCACGAGGTGATGGACCGGGTGGGCGTCGCGCGCTTCAAGTTCCCGGACCGGCTGGTGGTGGTCCCCGAACTGGTCGCCACCAAGGTCGGAAAGATCGACAAGAAGGCGCTGCGCGCCGACATCTCACGCAGGCTCGCCGCCGAGGGTCCGCCCGCCGAGGACCAAGCCCGTAACGCCGGGCAGGCCCCCGCCTCCGAAGCCCCCGCAGCCAACGAAGACCCCAATGCCTCCGATGCCCACGGAGTCTCCGCTACCTCCGAAGCCTCCGAAGGAGACGCCCGATGACCACGCAATCGACAGAGACCCCCGAGATCACGGCCGAGGAAGAAGCGGCGCTCAAGCAGCTCTACACGGACTTCGCCGCCGCCGGGCTCATCCCGCTGTGGACCGAGATCGGCAATCTGATGCCGCTCACCCCGCAGCCCGAGGCCGTACCCCACGTCTGGCAATGGGACACCCTCCTGCCGCTCGCCCGCCGCTCCGGTGACCTGGTGCCGGTCGGGCGGGGCGGGGAGCGGCGGGCGATCGCGCTCGCCAACCCGGGGCTGCCCGGACGCCCGTACGCGACTCCCAATCTGTGGGCCGCGATTCAGTACCTCGGTCCGCGTGAGGTCGCCCCCGCGCACCGTCACTCGCAGGGCGCCTTCCGGTTCATCCTGGAGGGCCAGGGCGTGTGGACGGTCGTGAACGGCGACGCCGTCGAGATGCGCCCCGGGGACCTGCTGCTCACCCCCTCCATGCACTGGCACGGCCACCACCACGTCGGCGACGAGCCGATGGTGTGGCTGGACGGCCTCGACATCCCGCTGGTGCACCGGCTCGACGCCGGGTTCTTCGAGTTCGGCGAGAACGGCGTCTCCGACCGGTCGACACCGTCCCGTTCCCGATCCGAGCGGCTCTGGGGACACCCGGGACTGCGCCCGATCTCCGCCGAGGAGACGCCCGACTCCCCGCTGATGGCCTACCGCTGGGCCGACACCGACGACGCGCTGCGCGCCCAGCTGGAGCTGGAGGAGGAGGGCCTGCCCGGTGTCATCGAGCCCGGTCACGCGGGCATCCGCTTCACCAACCCGGCCACCGGCCGGGACGCCCTGGCCAGCCTGCGCACCGAGATGCACCGCCTGCGCCCCGGCGCCGCGACCGCCACTCGCCGGACCGTCGGTTCCTCCGTATGGCAGGTGTTCCGGGGTGGCGGCACCGTGAGGCTGGACGGCCGGGTGACCGAGGTCGCCGCGGGCGACCTGATCGCCGTGCCGTCCTGGTGCGCACTCACCATCGAGGCGGCGGCGGACGGCCTCGACCTCTTCACCTTCAACGACGCGCCGCTCTACGAGGCACTCAACCTCGCCCGCACCGAGACCACCGAGACCACCGAGACCACCGAGACCACCGAGACCACCAAGAACTCCGAGAACCGTACCGAGACCACCCGGAGCCCCCTCGCATGAAGCTCGCCACCATCCGTACCGCCGACGGCACCGCGGCCGTCCGTGTCGACGGCGACCAGGCCGTCGAGACCGGCGCGCAAGACGTCGTGAGCCTGCTGCGCCGCGACGACTGGCGGGCGTACGCGGCCGCCGCCGACGGCCGCCGGCACGATCTGCACACCGTCGAGTACGCACCGGTCGTACCGTCCCCTTCGAAGATCTTCTGCGTCGGCCTCAACTACCGCACGCACATCCTGGAGATGGGCCGCGAACTCCCCTCCCATCCCTCCCTGTTCGCGAAGTTCGCCAACTGCCTGCTCGGCGCGCGCGATGACATCACCCATCCGTCGAACACCGAACAGCTCGACTGGGAGGCGGAGTTGGGCTTCGTCATCGGGGCCCGTCTGCGCCGCGCCACGAAGGAGGAGGCGGCGCGGGCGATCGCGGGCTACACCGTAGTCAACGACATCTCCATGCGGGACTGGCAGTGGCGTACGCCGGAGTGGCTGCAGGGCAAGGCCTGGGAGGCCAGCACCCCGGCCGGGCCCTGGCTCGTCACCGGTGACGAGGTCGGGGACGCGGCCGATCTGGAGATCCGCTGCGAGGTCGACGGCACGGTGATGCAGCGGTCCCGCACCTCGGACCTGCTGTTCACCCCGGCCGACATCGCCGCGTACATCAGCCAGTTCACCACGCTGGAGCCCGGCGACCTCGTCGCGACCGGGACCCCGGGCGGGGTCGGCGCGGCCCGCGATCCCAAGGTCTTCCTGCGGCCCGGGCAGGTGGTGCGGACCGTCGTCGAGGGCGTCGGTGAGTGCGTGAACACCGTCGTCGAGGAGAAGGCGTGACCACGGTTCCCGTGGGGACGCTGCTCGGTTGGGTGGAGGACGGCCGGCGGCGGCTGGAGCAGGCGGTCGACGCGCTGCCCGCCGGGGCGGTCGCGGAGCCGTCCGCCCTGCCGGGCTGGACCCGGGGCCACGTCCTCACCCACCTGGCGCGCAATGCCGACGCCCTGGTCAATCTGCTGAACTGGGCGGCGACCGGGATCCGTACGGCCATGTACGCCTCGCCGGATCAGCGGGGTGCCGACATCGAGGCGGGCGCCGGGCGCCCGCTCGCCGAGCAGCGGGCCGACCTGAGGGAGTCCGCCGAACGGTTCGCCAAAACCGCCGGTTCGCTCTCCGGCGACGCCTGGTCGGCCCTGGTCACCAGCGCCCAGGGCCGCGAGATCCCGGCCTCGGAAGTCCCCTGGCTACGGGTCCGCGAGGTCTGGATCCACCTGGTCGACCTGCGCGTCGGCATCGGCATGGACGTACTGCCGCCGGAGCTCGCCTGGGCCCTGGTGGAGGACGCCGCTGCCTGGATGTCGTCCCGGGTGGCTCCCGACTTCTGCGTCGAAGTGACGGGGGAGGGCCACGGCGCGGTCGTACTCGGCCCCGGCACCCCGCGTACGAGGATCGCCGCCCCGCCGCACGCCCTGGCCGCCTGGCTCACGGGCCGGGACGGCGGCGGGAGCGGGTTCCCGGAGCTTCCGCGCTGGCTGTAGCCGCGGCCACGCACACATGCCGTATCCGCACCTTCAGACCATCCGACAGACCATCCGATCAAAGGAGATCGACATGAGTGAGACCTTCGTGCTCGTCACGGGAGCATGGCACGGCGGATGGGCCTGGCGCCCGGTCGCCACCGCGCTGCGGGCCGCCGGGCACCAGGTGTACACCCCCACCCTGTTCGGCCTCGGCCCCGACGACGACCTCCGCGGCGTGACCCTCACCGACACCGTGAACGGGCTCGTCGAGTACGTCGAGAGCCGGGGCCTGACCGAGGTCACCCTGATCGGCCACAGCTGGGGCGGCTATGTGCTGACCGGCGCGGCGCCCCGGCTCGCCTCCCGGCTGAGGCGGCTGGTCTTCTGGAGCGCGTTCGTTCCGGAGGACGGCGAGTCGCTGATAGACGCGTGCCCGCCGCACTACGGGGAGATGTTCCACGCTCTGGCTGCCGCCTCGGGCGACGACACCGTGCTGCTGCCCCTGGAGGTCTGGCAGCAGGCGTTCATGCAGGACGCGGGGGAGGAGGCCCAGCGGACGGTCCACTCACTTCTCGTTCCGCAGCCGCTCGGCACCTTCACCGAGAAGCCGGACACGGCCGCGTTCTCCGCGCTCGACCTCCCCACCAGCTATGTGGTGTCCACGGACGATGTCTCCCTGCCGGGCGAATGGGCCTGGGCCGAGCGCTTTCCGCAGCGTCTGAAGAACCCGCTCGTGATCGAGACCCCCGGAAGCCACGAGAGCTGCTTCACCCGCCCCGTCGAACTGGCGGATGCCTTCATCAGGGCCTGCGTCTCTCATTGACGGCGATTCTCATTGACGCCGATCTCCGACACGCTGGGTGATCTTCAGGGCAAGGGTGGGAGGGTGCCGGGAAGTCGGAGACCGCGCCCGTGGGCCGACTTTCCGATCGGCTTTCCGCCGACGGCGAGGGTGGAGGAGCGAATGACTCCTCGACCCTCGCCTTTTGTCGATGACCGCTCCTGACCAGCTCTGATCGCTTCCAGGACGTAAAGGACCGCGCCTGCGGCACGGTTATCGGTCTGTCGTACGACACCTCATACCAGAGCGGGACGCCCTGCGGAGGACTTTGTCAACAGCCCACCGCACATGCCGCATTGGCGACTACTCTGAGTCGCCGCCGAGCGACGCAGGGCCGGATTTCTTCAGCCCTCCCGACCGGCGCCGCGATGGCGCATGCCCGAGTCGCGCAGACCCGCGGGAGTCCCCACGCCCCCGACGCACCCAGCCACGAGGATCCGATGTCTCACCTTCGCGCACCGGCCACACGCGCAGACCGCCGTGAGGGCGGGCGGCACGGTCGACCGGTCGCCCGTGCCACCCCCGCGCTGCCCGAGACCCACTTACGGCCCCAACTGCTGCGCCTGGCGGTTCTGCCGCCCATCGCGGTGGCCCTGAGCGCCTGCGCCGCCGTGCTCTTCACCGTCCGCTCGACCGGCGCACGCCCCACCACCACGCTCTGGGCCGTGCTCGCAGGCGCCCTCGGGGTGACCCTCGCGGGCATCGTCATCGCCGCCGTCGCCGCCAAACGGGCCGCAAGATCTGTGAGTGAACGCCTCGAGGAGCTACGGCGCACCACCGCTCGCGGCGAAGCCGACCTGTGTGCCCTCGTCGAGACGCTGCGCCGCGGCGAAGGGGTGCCTGCGCGCAAGCCGAGCGGCAAACCCGCCGCGGACGCCGACGACTTCGAGCTGCTCGCCGCCGAGCTGGCGCGCGCCCACGACGGCGCCGTCGCCGCGGTCGTCCAGGCCGCCCAACTCTCCAGCCACACAGGCAGCGAACAGAAGCTCGAGGTGTTCGTCAACCTCGCGCGGCGCCTTCAGTCGCTCGTGCACCGGGAGATCTCGATCCTGGACGAGCTGGAGAGCGAGATCGAGGACCCCGACCTGCTCAAGGGGCTCTTCCATGTCGACCACCTCGCGACCCGCATCCGGCGGCATGCCGAGAACCTCGCCGTGCTCGGCGGCGCAGTCTCGCGCCGCCAGTGGAGCAACCCGGTCCCCATGACCGAGGTGCTGCGCTCGGCGATCGCCGAGGTCGAGCAGTACTCGCGGGTCAAGCTGGTGCCGCCGGTCGACGGCACCCTGCGCGGGCACGCCGTCGCCGACGTCATCCATCTGCTGGCCGAACTCGTCGAGAACGCCACGGTGTTCTCCGCACCGCACACACAGGTGCTGCTGCGCGCGGGCCTCGTCACCTCGGGGCTCGCCGTAGAGGTCGAGGACCGCGGACTCGGCATGCCGCCGGCCGAACAGCACAGGATGAACGCCCTGCTCGCCGACCCGGACCAGGTCAATGTGGCCGGCCTGCTGGCCGACGGCCGCATCGGCCTGTTCGTGGTCTCTCAACTCGCGCGCCGCCACAGCATCCACGTCCGGCTGCAGACCAACATCTACGGCGGCGTCCAGGCCGTGCTCGTCGTGCCGCAGCGGCTGCTCGGGCCGACGCCCGACACACCTGGGAGCCTGACGCCGGTGGAGCCGCAGGGAACGGCCCCGGGAACCGGACCGCTGGGGACACCCGGTACAACCGGCCTGCTGTCCGCTGCCGTTGGCCGCCCGCACACACGGACCCCCCAGCAGGGGGCCACCCGGCCGGTGCACGAGTCACCTGCCGCGTCCGAGCACCCCCCGCCTCCCGGACCGCAGCAGCCGCAGCACGACCGGATCCCGGCGGCCCGCGGGCGGTCCCCGCTGCCCGTGCGCGACGCCGACACCCCACGGCCCAATCCCGCAGAAGCGCTGCCCGGCGTCCGTCCCGGCGACAGGCCCGCGGTCGAGGAGAACGCCGGCAGACCGCCGACGCCGCTGAGCGGCACCGTGCGCGGCACCATGAGCAAGCCGCAACTGCCCCGCCGCCGCGCCCAGGAGCACATCGCACCCCAGCTCCGCAGCGGCCCCACACCACCCGTCCACCCGGACTCCGACCGGCTCGTCGGCCACGACCCCGGCCTGATGGCCGCGTTCCGGCGGGGGATCGGTCTCGCGGAGGCACAGCAGCAGCCGGAGCCCGAGCACGGCGAGACCGACACCCACACGGGACACACCACCGCCCCGCACACCGACGCACCCTTCGGCGCCCTGCGCCTCGACACCATGCTCCCCGGGAACGTACCCGCACCGTTCAGCGACGTAGCCGCACCGTCCTTCGACGCACCCGAGCCATCCTTCGACGCACCTGAGCCATCCTTCGACGCACCTGAGCCGTCCCTCGACGTACCGCCCAGGAACCCGGCGCGTACAGACGCATTTCGCGCCCCGCACACGCCCGACTACGACCTGACTGCCCGGAACGACGGGAGCGCACCGGCCGGATGACCACGCCCACCCCCACCCCCACCTCCACGCCCACCCAGTCCGCTCCCGCATACCTGCGTACCCCAAGGAGTCGATCCACCATGGCGAGCGAAGCGCCGACCTCCCATGTTTCCGATCTCGACTGGTTGATGAGCGGCCTCGTGCAGCGCGTCCCCCACACCACGAGCGCGGTCCTCCTCTCCTGCGACGGGCTCGTGAAGTCCGTCCATGGCCTCGACCCGGACAGCGCCGACCACATGGCCGCCCTGGCCTCCGGCCTCTACTCGCTCGGCCGCAGCGCGGGCGTCCGCTTCGGGGACGGCGGCGACGTACGGCAGCTCGTCGTCGAACTCAACTCGACCCTGCTGTTCGTGACCACCGCGGGCTCCGGTACCTGCCTCGCCGTCCTGGCCGGACGCGAGGCCGATGCGGCGGTGCTCGGCTACGAGATGGCGATGCTCGTCAAGAGCGTGCGCCCGTATCTGATGACCGCGCCCCGCCAGCCTTCCGGACGGCCCACGGCGACGAGGCCTTGAGCGCGATCGCGGCCGGCGACGGCCCGTGGCTCGACGACGCGGCGGGACGGCTGGTGCGCCCCTACACCGTCAGCAACGGCCGGACCCGGCCGACCACCGCGCTCGATCTGCTGTCGCAGGTGATGGCCACCGGCGCCACCCCCCTCGGCTACCTCGGCCCCGAGCACGCCCAGGCACTCGACCTGTGCCGGGCGCCCGTCTCGGTCGCCGAGGTCGCCGCCCACCTCAAGCTGCGGGCGGCGGTCACCAAGGTGCTGCTGTCGGACCTCGTCGACTGCGGCGGGCTCACCACCAAGCCCCCCGCGTTCCACCACAACCCCACTGACCGGTCCCTTCTGGAGGCAGTGCTCGATGGATTACGAAGACAGCTCTGACCCCTTCCCCACCGCGCTCAAGATCCTGGTGGCGGGAGGGTTCGGAGTAGGCAAGACGACCTTCGTCGGGGCGGTGAGCGAGATCGCGCCGCTCAGCACGGAGGAACTGCTCACCACGGTCAGTGCCGCGACCGACAGCCTCGAAGGCATCGAGAACAAGGTCGAGACGACCGTGGCGATGGACTTCGGCCGCATCACCCTCGACCCGCAGCATGTGCTGTACCTGTTCGGCACACCCGGACAGGAAAGGTTCTGGTTCATGTGGGACGAGCTGTCCGAGGGGGCGCTCGGCGCGGTGATCCTCGCCGACACCCGTCGTCTGGAGGACTGCTTCGCCGCCGTCGACTTCTTCGAGCGGCGTGGCCTCGGGTTCGTCGTGGCCGTCAACGAGTTCGACGGCGCCTTCCGCTACGACCCCGAGGAGGTACGCGCCGCCATCGACCTCGATCCCGAGATCCCTGTTGTGTGCTGTGACGCCCGGATCTCCAGCTCGGGCGTGCGGACCCTGCTCACACTCGTACGTCACCTCCTCGCGCACACCCCGGCACCGGCCCCGAGCCACGGAGCCCACACATGATCCTGAGCCGACTCCTGCTGATCCCCGAGGACGGTGACGCCCCTGCGCGCGTCCGCAGGCTGCGTCGGTTGGGCCTCGGCGACCGCGCGGAACCGGAGTTCGACGCCTTCGCGGACCGGCTCGCCGGTCTCGCCGCGACACCGTACGCGATGATCAACTTCATTGATGAGCACCGGCAGTTCTTCGCGGGACTCCACCAGCCCGACGACCGCCCGCTCACCGCGTTGCCCGCCCCGGACGGCGCGGCCGGTGAACAGGTCCGTCACCTGGGCCGCGAGTACGGTTTCTGCCCCCACGTGGTCGTCCGGCGCAGGGCGCTCGTGCTGGAGGACGTCTGCGACTATCCACGCTTCGCGGGCAACGCGGCCGTCGACGAACTCGGCATCCGCTCCTACCTCGGCGCCCCGCTCGTGGACCGCACGGGTATGGCCCTCGGCACGGTCTGCGCCGCCGACGTCGAACCGCGCCGCTGGGGCCGGACAGGCCTGGAGACCATCAAGGCACTGGCCGCGGAGCTGGTCGAACGGATCGAACAGCGGGAGAGCGGCGAGATCTGAGGGCGCGTCGGAGCCCGTCGGGGAACGATCCGAGCGTGCTCCCGGCTGTTGCGGGACATCGCCGAGCGCGGCGAGACCGGCACCGTCAAGACCGTCCGGGGGCGCCACCTCGTCGGCTACGGCGGCGGGGATGGCGGTGGCCGCCGGTTCCGGACGGGCGAGTCGCTGCGCGCGGGCGGAACGCCGTAGGACGCGCCGCCGCCGGCCCGGAGCCCGTCGCCTGCGTCGAGCGGAGGCCGACCAGGGCCGACGGTCCCGGGGCGTGAAGGAAAGCTGCGGCCGAGCTTAAGAAATCCTCGATGGACCGGGGCGCCTCCGTACGGCAGATTGCTACAAGATCTCATCCCCCTCCCCGGTACGGGCTCCTTCGGCATGCCCTCCTCCGGGATCTCACGCACAGGAGCCGTGGCTTGAAGGCGCTGGTCAAGGAGAAGGCGGAGCCCGGCCTGTGGCTCACGGACGTTCCGGAGCCGCAGATCGGCCCGGGTGACGTACTGATCAAGGTCCTCAGGACCGGGATCTGCGGCACCGACCTGCACATCCGGTCGTGGGACGGCTGGGCGCAGCAGGCCATCAAGACGCCGCTCGTGGTCGGCCACGAGTTCGTCGGGGAGGTCGCCGCGACCGGCCGGGACGTCACGGACATCACGGTCGGCGACCGGGTCAGCGGTGAGGGCCACCTGGTGTGCGGGAAGTGCCGTAACTGTCTGGCCGGGCGCCGCCATCTGTGCCGCGCGACGGTCGGCCTGGGTGTCGGCCGCGACGGTGCGTTCGCCGAGTACGTCGCGCTGCCCGCGTCCAACGTCTGGGTGCACCGTGTGCCCGTCGACCTCGACGTGGCCGCGATCTTCGACCCCTTCGGCAACGCCGTCCACACGGCCTTGTCCTTCCCCCTGGTCGGCGAGGACGTGCTGATCACCGGCGCCGGCCCGATCGGTCTGATGGCCGCCGCAGTGGCCCGGCACGCGGGTGCCCGCAACGTCGTCATCACCGACGTCAGCGAGGAGCGGCTGGAGCTGGCGCGCAAGATCGGCGTGAGCCTCGCGCTGAACGTCGCGGACGCCACGATCGCCGACGGGCAGCGCGAACTCGGGCTGCGCGAGGGCTTCGACATCGGCCTGGAGATGTCCGGCCGCCCGGAGGCGATGCGGGACATGATCGCCAACATGACACACGGCGGTCGTATCGCCATGCTCGGACTGCCGTCCCAGGAGTTCCCGGTCGACTGGGCCCGGATCGTCACCTCGATGATCACGATCAAGGGCATCTACGGCCGCGAGATGTTCGAGACGTGGTACGCGATGTCGGTCCTCCTCGAAGGCGGCCTCGACCTCGCGCCCGTGATCACCGGACGGTACGGCTACCGCGACTACGAGGCGGCGTTCGAGGACGCGGCGAGCGGCCGGGGCGGCAAGGTCATCCTCGACTGGACCGCGTAACTCCCCTTCGGCGTAAGCACTTTTAGGAGCTTTCTGATGTTCGACTCCGTGCGCGACGACCTCCGCGCCACCCTCGACGAGATCCGCGCCGCCGGTCTGCACAAGCCCGAGCGTGTGATCGGCACCCCGCAGTCCGCGACCGTGAACGTCACCGCGGGCGGCCGCCCCGGCGAGGTGCTCAACTTCTGCGCCAACAACTACCTCGGCCTGGCCGACCACCCCGAGGTGATCGCCGCCGCCCACGAGGCGCTGGACCGCTGGGGATACGGCATGGCGTCCGTGCGCTTCATCTGCGGTACGCAGGAGGTCCACAAGGAGCTGGAGGCGCGGCTGTCCGCGTTCCTCGGCCAGGAGGACACGATCCTGTACTCCTCCTGCTTCGACGCCAACGGCGGTGTCTTCGAGACCCTCCTCGGCGAGCAGGACGCGGTCATCTCCGATGCCCTCAACCACGCCTCGATCATCGACGGCATCCGTCTGTCCAAGGCCCGCCGCTTCCGTTACGCCAACCGCGACATCGCCGATCTGGAGCGGCAGCTGAAGGAGGCCTCCGAGACCGGCGCCCGCCGCAAGCTGATCGTCACCGACGGCGTCTTCTCCATGGATGGCTATGTGGCCCCGCTGCGCGAGATCTGCGACCTCGCCGACCGCTACGACGCCATGGTCATGGTCGACGACTCGCACGCCGTCGGCTTCGTCGGCCCCGGCGGCCGTGGCACCCCCGAACTGCACGGCGTCATGGACCGTGTCGACATCATCACGGGCACCCTCGGCAAGGCGCTCGGCGGCGCCTCCGGCGGCTACGTGGCCGCCCGCGCCGAGATCGTCGCCCTGCTGCGCCAGCGCTCGCGGCCGTACCTCTTCTCGAACACCCTTGCCCCGGTGATCGCGGCGGCCTCGCTCAAGGTGCTCGACCTGCTGGAGTCGGCGGGCGACCTGCGCGAGAAGCTGGCCGGGAACACCGCTCTGTTCCGGCGCCGGATGACCGAGGAGGGCTTCGACATCCTGCCCGGCGACCACGCCATCGCCCCGGTCATGATCGGCGACGCGGCGAAGGCCGGACGCATGGCCGAGTTGCTGCTGGAGCGCGGCGTGTATGTGATCGGCTTCTCGTACCCGGTGGTCCCGCAGGGCCAGGCCCGCATCCGGGTACAGCTCTCCGCCGCGCACTCCACCGACGACGTCCACCGCGCGGTCGAAGCGTTCGTGGCGGCGCGGGCGGAGCTGGAGGCCTGACCGTCCCGGACATATTGCGATAATCGTTCGCATGATCGAAGCGCGGCGGCTCCACATCCTCCGTGCGGTGGCCGACCACCGCACGGTGACGGCGGCTGCCGCCGCGCTCTATCTCACCCCCTCCGCCGTGTCCCAGCAGCTCACCGCGCTGGAACAGGAGACCGGCCACCGGCTCGTCGAACGGAGCGCCAAAGGGGTCCGGCTGACTCCGGCGGGCGAGATCCTGCTCAGCCACACCAACGCCGTCCTCGCCCAGCTGGAGCGCGCCGAGGCCGAGCTCGCGGCGTACGGCGCGGGCTCGGCGGGCACGGTGACGCTGGCCTCCTTCGCCACCGGCATCGGCCTGGTCGTCGCCCCCGCGCTCGCTCGGCTCGCGGGCACCGCACCCGGCATCCGGGTCCGCGTCCAGGATGCCGAGGGCGACGCGAGCCTGCCCATGGTCCTCGACCGGCAGGTCGACATCGCGGTCGCCGTCGAGTACCGGGGCGCGCCCGACGCGGACGACCCCCGCCTCACGCACATCCCGCTGTACGCCGAGCCCTTCGACGCGGTCGTGCCGGTCACCCACCGGCTCGCCGACGGGGGTGAGGTCCCGCTCGCGGAGCTGGCCAAGGACGCGTGGATCGGCCCGTACCCCGGCAACCCGTGCCACGACGTGGTCGTGCTGGCCTGTGAGCACGCCGGATTCCAGCCCCGCCTCGAACACTCCTCGGACGACTTCCGAGCGGTCGTCGCGCTCGCCTCGGCTGACGCGGGCGTGGCCCTGGTCCCCCGCTCGGCCCTGCGCGGCATGGATCTCACGGGTGTGGTCGTCCGCCCGGTCGACGGCATCGCGCCCACGCGCCGGGTCTTCGCGGCCGTCCGCCGCGGCGCTGAGGAGCATCCGCTGATGCGCCCGGTGCTGCACGCGCTGGCGGAGGCCGCGACCGAGGTCTGAGGGCTCCTGTTTCGTTTCTGGGAAATCCCTCTCACATCCGGGAAGCGATCCCGTATCTGGGATAACGTCCCGGATATGAGAAACGATGTGGTGGACGCCGTCGATGCCAGGCTCGCCGGGCGCCTTGCCGAGCTGAGGGCCGAACGCGGCTGGTCGCTGGACGAGCTGGCGGAGCGCAGCAGAGTGAGCCGTTCGACCCTGTCCCGGGCGGAGCGCGCCGAGATCAGCCCCACGGCCGCGACGCTGAACCGGCTGTGCAGTGTCTACGGCCGCACGATGTCGCAGCTGCTGAGCGAGGTCGAGGCGGAACCCGCGCTGCTGGTGCGCGCCGCCGACCAGACGCTGTGGGAGGACGCGGCCTCCGGCTTCGTACGGCGTTCCGTCTCCCCACCGCACCCCGGACTGCGCGGCGAACTCGTCGAGGGACGGCTCGCGGCGGGCGCCGACATCGCGTACGACAGGCCACCCGTGCCCGGACTCGAGCAGCACATCTGGGTGCTCGACGGAAAGCTGGAGGTGACCGTGCAGGACATCGAGCACCGCCTCGAAACCGGTGACTGCCTGCGGCTGCGGGTCTGGGGGCCGACGCGCTTCCACTGCCCGGGGCCCGAGGACGTGCGGTACGCGCTGGTGGTGGTGCTCCCGTGACCGCCATCGTCAGGTTGAGCGGGTCCGACGTGCTCGCCCACGCCGAGGAGCTGGCCGATCTGCTGGCCGACACCGTGCACGGCGGAGCCTCCATCGGCTTCCTCGCGCCGCTCGACCGGGCGGAGGCCCTCGCCTGGTGGAAGACGCGGGCGGCCGCGGTCGGCACGGGTGCTCTGGCGGTATGGGTGGCGTCGGCGGGGGACCGGGTGACGGGCACGGTCAGCCTCGCCTTCCCGGACAAGCCGAACAGCCGCCACCGCGCCGAGCTGGTCAAACTCATGGTGCACCGGGACGCCCGCGGTCAGGGGCTGGGGCGCAGGCTGCTGACCATCGCCGAACGGGCCGCCGTCTCGGCCGGGATCACGCTCCTCCACCTTGACACCGAGACCGGCAGTCCGGCCGAGTCGCTGTACGGCTCCGCGGGCTGGACACGGCTCGGGGCGATACCGGACTACGCAGCGACACCGGCCGGGGCCCTCCGCCCCACGACGATCTTCTACAAGCATGTGGGGGCTCTCGCCCGCTGAACGACCGGAGCGATTGTCGGTGGCGTTGGCTACGGTGCCAGACATGCAGGATGCCGAAGACGTACGCCGTATCGCCCTCTCCCTGCCGGACACGGCGGAGAAGATCGCCTGGAGCATGCCCACGTTCCGGGTCGCGGGGAAGATGTTCGCCACACTGCCCGAGGACGAGACGTCCATGGCGGTGCGCTGCCCGAAGGAGGAGCGGGACGAGCTCGTCCGGGCCGAGCCCGGGAAGTTCTGGGTCGCCGATCACGAGTCGCAGTTCGCCTGGATCCGGGTACGCCTCGCCGCCCTGGAGGACGAGGGTGAGCTGTACGACATCCTGGCCGACTCCTGGCGCCAGGCGGCCCCGCCCCGGCTCCTCGACCACTACCCGGAGCTGGGCCTCCCTGCCGGGGAGTGACAAGGCGGGTGCGGGGCGCATAAACGGGTGCGCGACCACCGGCCCGAGTGCGGTATTGTTTCTGTGCACGTTCGGCCCGGGGAAATCCCAGGTCAGACGGGCACCGGGACGTGGCGCAGCTTGGTAGCGCACTTGACTGGGGGTCAAGGGGTCGCAGGTTCAAATCCTGTCGTCCCGACGGTGCGAAGGGTCTTCGCAGGCGAGAGCCTGTGAGGGCCCTTCTTCTGTGCGGGCCGTTTCCGGCTTCGAGGTTGAGCATGCCGCTCATCGGCACCTTTACTCGGAGGCCGGCGAAGATGCCGTTGCTGGACCTGGAGAAGATGACCGCGGGTCTGTCGAGGACATGGTCGGGATACCTGCGGGACTGGGACCGCTCACTGCGGGCGGGGAACTACCCGGAGACCACCCGCTACAACTATCTGCTGGCGGCCGCGCAGCTGGCGCGGTACCTGGGGGAGTACTCGCCGGATCCGGACGCCGAACCGGCGGCCGACGATCCGGTGGAGGTCACGCGGGCGCAAGTGGAATCCTTTCAGGAGATCGACCTGACCCCGGAATCGGTGCACTTTCACGGCAAGGGCAGTCGGGACCGGCGGGTGCGGTTCGGGCCGAGGACCGCCCGGGCGGTCAGCCGTTACCTGAGGGCCCGGGCCAAGGACAAGGCGGCCCATCTGCCAGATCTGTGGCTGGCTGAGCGGGGTGTGCGGCGGCTGGCGCCCAACGCATCAAGATCATGCTCAAGCGCCGGGGCCTTGCGGCCGGGCTGGTGAAGCTGCATGCGCACCGGTGGCGGCACACCTTCGCCCACGAGTGGAGCGCGCCCGCGGCGACACTGGCGATCTGATGCTGCTGCTGGGCTGGACGTCGGAGGAGATGCCCCGCCGCTGCGGCGCCAGTGCCGCAGCCGAACGGGCGCAGGAGACCCATCAGCGGATCGGAGTCGGCGATCATGTCTGAGCGCGGTGCACTGCCCGCGCGAGGGGAGGTGCTGCACGAGCAGCAGCTGGTCTTCCGAGCCATTACCGTGACCATGGGGGCGGTGGTCGGGCCGGCGTTCCGCTTCGGCTTCGGCAACGTGTGGACGCCGGCCTTGCGGCTGGGGGTGTCCGGCTGGGTGGCCCCGCTCGTCGCTCCGGCCGTGGACCTCTCCTCCCTGGGACTGTAGACGGCCGTCATGGTCCTCGCGCTGATCCCCGTCGCGGTCGCCTCCCCCTTCGTCCAGCGGCACTTCAAGAAAGGCATGCTCACCGGAGCCATCAAGGGCTGACGCATGCCATGAGAATGCTTCACCTCGGCAGGCGTTCCGTTCTCCCCGCCGTACTGATCGAGATGCTTGTCCAGTCGGCCCCCCACCGGCTGGCCCTACCGCCCACGCTGCCGCCCTGGGCGCCTGACGGGGCGACGGCGGTCCCTGAGGCCGACTCGCACCGTCCGTATCGAAGTCAGGACTTCTTCCGGTGACGCACAGCCGATCGATCTTGTCGCCGGAGAGGACCGCGTCCTCAGTATGAGGACGTGGCAGCAACCCCCACATTTCCCCCACCCGTGGAAGGGGGACACCATGGTCAAAAGCAGAAAACACAAGATCACCATGGCGGTGCTCGCGCCGGCGATGGCTCTCGGTGCCACCGTCGGCCTCGCCTCCGCTCCCGCTTCGGCCGCAGTCTGGAGCTCTTGCGACCAGTGGGCCAGCACCAGCCTGGACGGCTACAGGCTCTACAACAACATCTGGGGCCCCGGTGCGGGCGGCCAGTGCATCTGGGCCAACTCCGGGACCGGTTGGGGTGTCTGGGCCGACCACCCCAACACCGGCGGCATCAAGTCCTACGCCGACTCGACGAAGACGATCAACAAGTCGATCGACACCCTCAGCTGGCTCACCAGCAACTACGACGTCAGCGTCCCGTGGTCCGGCGCGTACAACACGTCGTACGACATCTGGGACAACGCCCACCAGTACGAGATCATGCTCTGGGTCAACCACACCGGAGCCGTCGGCCCGATCGGCAGCCGGCAGGCCAACGTCTCGCTCGGCGGCCACAACTGGGACGTCTACAAGGGTACCAACGGGTCGAACCAGGTGTTCTCGCTCCTGCGGACATCCAACTCCAACTCCGGCACCGTGGACGTCAAGCAGGTCCTCAACTGGATTGCCTACACCAAGGGCTGGATGCCCGGCAGCGAGGTCATCGGCGACATGCAGTTCGGCTATGAGATCACCTCGTCGTCCGGCGGGCTCAACTTCAGCACCAACAACCTGACCGTCAGCGGCGGCTGACGCGTCATCAGGGCCGAGGCCGGTCCGCCTCCTTCCTCAGGAGCGGTCGGCCTCGGCCCACATGGTCAGCAGGTCGAATTGGTCTGGGTGAGCAGGCCGAGCCGCCACGGGAGGAGGTTGTAGTCGCCGCCAGCGTCGGGGTTCATGCCCTGGTAGAGGTACTGGAGCCGGCAGGAGGGGATGGTGAGTGTCTGGTCGTAGCCGGCCCGGATCATTTCGCCGTGGCTGACGTCCCTGGTCCACGCCCCTGAAGGGAAGGTGACGTTGTTGGCGCGGGCGAACGGACTGCTCTCGGACGCGGCCAAGGGCGTCCAGGAGCCGGCGAGGCTGCCGGCGGTCCAGGAGCGGAAGTAGCGTCGGCCGTCCGATCCGATCGCCTCGACGAGCAGCAGATACTGGTTGCTGCCCTGCACCTTGTACACGTTGCTCGCTTCGAACAGGGCGTACTTGTTGGAGTCCTGGGCCGCGATGACGGTGTTGGTGAAGCCGCTCGGGAACTGGCCGACGGTCGTCTGCGAGCGGTAGAGGTGGCCGTTGTCGTCGGAGGAGAACAGGTAGCAGTTGGCGCTGTCGCAGATCACCCACATGTCGACCCAGTAGCCGCCTCCGATGTTCTGCCGGATGATGTCGGGCATCGACGAGTAGAAGTTCCGCGGGGCGCTCCACCCGTTCGGGTTGCTGATGTCGGGATTGGTGGAGTACGAGGCGTTGCCGGTCTGGTAGACGAGGTACCAGAGGCGCTGCGGCGCGTAGTAGAAGACCTGCGGCGCGGCCCGGTAGCCGGCGCCGATGGCGGTGCGGTCCAGATAGTGGTGCGTGGCCGAACCGGCCTGGGACCAGTCACTGAAGTTCAGGTACACCAGGTTGTAGCCGGAGGAGCCGGCGACGCTGGCGAACACGTGGTACTTGCCGTTGTAGTAGACGACCGTCGGATCCTTGATCCCGGCGATGTTGTGAGTGGCGTCCGGTTTCGGCGCGATCAGCGGGCCGCTGGAACTCCAGGAGAAGCGGGAGGGCAGCGCGGCGGCGGACCGGGTCGACAGGGCGGTTGCCGTCTGTGTCGCGGCCGAGCCGCCCAGCGCCGACAGCGTCGCGTTGTACGCGGGCTTCTTGTTGCCGCCCCGGTCGAACAGCAGCGGGTTCTCCCCGCTGCGCCAGGAGTCGCTGTCGCGGATGCCCCAGACGGTGATGCCGTTGCAGCGCGGCACGTTCATGCAGGCCCTCACCGTGTTCGCGTACGCCGTCGGCGGCGCCTGGGCGATGTCCAGCTCGGTGATCTGGACGTCCACGCCGAGGGCGGCGAAATTCGACAGCGTGGTCCGGAAGCTGGCAGGTGGGCCGCCGGTGCCGAAGTGGGACTGGAATCCGACACAGTCGATAGGCACGCCGCGCGTCCTGAAGTCGCGCACCATGCGGTAGACGCCCTGCGTCTTCGCGTCGCTCCAGTTCTCGATGTTGTAGTCGTTGTAGCAGAGCTTTGGTGCTGGGTCGGCGGCTCGCGCGGTGCGGAAGGCCTGCTCGATGAAGCCGTCGCCCAGCAGGTTCTGGAACACCGAGGGACGGTGCTGGCCGCTGCCGCCGTCGGCGAAGGCCTCGTTGACGACGTCCCAGGCGAAGACCTTGCCCTTGTAGTGGTTCATCACGCTCGTGATGTGGTTGTTCATCACGCTGCGCAGGGTGTTCGTGTCCCTGATGGAGCTGACCCAGCCGGGCAGTTGGGAGTGCCAGACCAGGGTGTGGCCGCGGATGCGCTGCCCGTGTGCCGTGGCGTGGTTCACGATCTGGTCCGCGGGGCCGAAGTTGAACGAGCCGCGGGAGGGCTCGGTCGTGTCCCACTTCATCTCGTTCTCGGGGGTGATCGCGTTGAACTCGCGGTCCAGGATCGAGCTGTACATGCCGTCGCCGAGCCTTCCGGCGGCCACGGCGGTTCCGAAGTACCGTCCGGACTGGGCTGCCTGGGCGCCCAGAGTGGAGGCCTTGACGGCATCGGGCGCGCCGGTCGCGGTCCCGGGCGTGACCAGGACGGTCGCGGCCAGGAGGGCCAACAGCGACGCTCGGCGACGGCCGAGGCGTTTCAGCGGGTTCATGGTTCTCCTCGTACGGCTGGGTGGGGGGTTGGGTGTGCGATCCTCCGATCGTTCAGGGCGTGGACAGCTCGAACCGCGTGACGCGGACCGCGCCGCCGAGCTCATGAAGTACCGCCGGTCGTTTGCCCATGGAGAAGGCGGGCCCGAGGCGGGTGAAGTGGTGCCGTCGGTGCTGTGGGAGAAGGGCCGAGGCGTGCCGTGGTCGTACTGCGGAGTGACCGGATCGATCCGTCGAGTTCGTCATGCCGAACAAGGATCGGCTTGTCGAGCCTTTTGGATGATAGGAGGCCCACGGATGCCGTCAATACCTCTCGCATGATTCGCGAGACAGATCGAAACATTCGGAGCTGGTGGGAGTCGGACTACCCCAGCCAGTCGCGCGTCGATTCCGTGTGTCGGATGGTGTTGACATGCTCGGAGGCCTCTCTAGGATGCGTGACGCTTCGAACTTTCCGAATTGCATTCGAAATTTCGACCCAGAGTCTCTCCTCGAAGTGTCATGAACTTGACACAAAGGAGCCCCGGTGCCCAGACGATCAGGCAGGCGACTGCTCCACCTCTTCGCGGCCGTCGCGATGACGGTCACCGCCACGGTCACGGCCTCTGCCCACTCCACCGCTTCCGCCGCACCCGGCAGCCCGGCGCTCACTCCACCGTTGGGATGGAACAGCTGGAACAGCTTCGGGTGCGGGGTCACCGAGGCCCAGGTGCGCCAGGCCGCCGACGCGATGGTGTCCTCGGGCATGCGCGACGCCGGCTACCGGTACGTGGTGGTCGACGACTGCTGGTTCGACCCGCAGCGCGACGCGGCAAGCAACCTGAGGGCCAACCCCACCAAGTTTCCCAACGGGATGAAGGCGCTCGGGGACTACATCCACGGCTAGGGCCGGCGACAGCGGCAGGACCTGGCTGCCGGGAGAGATGTGGAAATTCTTCACGCAGTTCCAGACCTCCAACCCGTAACCGGGGACTGCCACCCACCACCGCGATCGACAACTAGTCCCTCAACGCGACCCCCGCACCGGGCGCGTCCGTGGGCATCGGCTTCCAGGCCGTCCACACCGGCGAGAGTTCACCGAAGTGATCAGGCGGGTCGATCACTCCCGGAGGCGACTCGGCAGCGGGGCCTGCCTCCGCAAGGGTGCGACAATGGCCGCCGCAGCAAGCGAGGGGAGGGGGAAAGGCGACCGTGCCGGACCTCCGAGCGGGTACACCTGCGACGGGAGAACACGGTCGACGCGGCGAGGGGCCCCCATCGGTGACGATCGCGTACATCGCCGAATCCGCGGGCGTCTCCGTGCCCACCGTGTCGAAGGTGCTCAACGGCCGGTCGGGGGTGTCCGACAAGACCCGAGCCCGCGTTGAGCAACTCATCCATCAGCACGGTTACCGCAAGCCTCCGAAGAACCGCAGCAATCTCGTGGAACTCGTGTTCCGCGAGCTGGAGAGCATGTGGGCCGTGGAGATCATCCGCGGTGTCGAGCGCGTGGCCCGCAGGAACCGGATCGGTGTGCTGGTGTCGGAGTTCGGGCTCCATGACACCTCGGGCATGACCATCGACGACACGGTCGGTCGACGGCCTCAGTGTGTCCTGTCGGTGGCGCAGCTCTCCGAGGCGGAGCGCGAACAACTCACCGCGAAGGGCATCCCGTTCGTCGTCTTCGATCCGATCGACGAACTGCCCGACCACGTGCCGTTCGTGGGGGCCACGAACTGGAGAGGCGGGCAGGCGGCGACGCGGCATCTGGTCGGACTGGGACACCGGCGCATTGCCATGATCAGCGGGCCGGATCACCCCTTCTGCCTGGCCCGGCTGTCCGGTTACTCGTCCGCTCTCGCGGAAGCCGGCCTGCCGATGGAACCCGACCTGATCGTGAAGACCCAGCTCACCCGCGAGCACGGGTACGCCGCCGCGCGGGAGCTGCTGTCCCGCCCCGATCGCCCTACCGCCGCGTTCACCGCCAACGACATGCAGGCGCTCGGTGTCTACCGGGCCGCGCGCGAACTGGGCCTGCGCATCCCGCACGACCTCAGCGTGGTGGGTTTCGACGACGTACCGGCTGTCGCCTGGATGGATCCGCCCGTGAGCACGGTCCGTCAGCCGCTGGCCGAGATGGCGACGGCCGCCACCGGACTGGCCCTGGCGCTCGGCCGCGGCGAGGAAGTACCGCAGGTGGGACTGGAGATCGCGACCACCCTCACCGTCCGGGAGAGCACTGCTCCGCCGAAGGAGGAGCGACGCGACCGTGCGCGAAAAGGGCGGTGCCCTGGTTGCCGGGCGGGTCAACCAGGGCGAGGGGGCCGGTCGTTCAGGATGTCGTACCGGTGACCGAGCCTGCGGACTTGGTGACGTGGTAGGTGACGGTGGCGCCGCTGTGGAAGTGGAAGGTCAGCGTTACCGGCTGGCCGTCGTGCAGCGCGTTCAGGAAGTCGGGAGTCAGAATGATCGTGCCGCCCGAGTAGTCCGGTGAGAAGGCCGCGTTGAACTCCTGGTACGGAGTCCAGCCTGCCTGACCGGCGTTGCTGCCGTCGGCGTACCTGGCCTCCATGGTCGCCAGTACGTCACCCCGGTACTGGGTGGGAATGGTGAACGAGCCGGTCGTACCCGTGGCGTTGGACAGCACCGGAGTGTCGGACGTGATCACATCGATCGTCCAGGGCAGCCCGCGCGAGAAGCGGGCCTGGAGCGTCGCGTTGACCCCGTACCGGCGATCTCCGGTCAGCCGGGTCAGTGCGCGCGCCGTGAGGGTGAGCTGGTTGTCGGTGACGGTGTAGTCCAGTCCCGGAGCAAGCGGGGTGCTGCCCTGCCACAGGCCGCGGAACTTGGTGCCGTTGGGGTTCAGAGTGAGCGTCTTGGCCGTGATCGGGCTGGACTTCGGCACGAAGACCTTGTCGAAGGAGGCGGTTCCCGAGCGGGTGGTCCAGCTCGACTTGATCCAGGCGAACAGGGCGGGGTCGCCCCACTTCAGCGTCTCGCGGTTCAGGAAGGCGAACGTTCCGGGGTCCCACAGGGCGGTGGTGACACCGGCGACGCGCGCCGCGTAGCTGACGTGCTCGAAGTACTTCAGCGCCTCACCCCGCTCCACGCGGTCGGGATGGTTGTGATCCGGCCAGCTGAGCAGACCGTACTCGCCGAGGTAGACCGGGATGTTCTTGGCGACGAACGTGTCGTGCATGCGGGCGAAGGCCTCGTTGAGGTCGTTCTGGGCAGCGGCGTCGTACAGGGTGCCGCCCGCGATGTTCACGCTGAACGGGTACCAGCTGTAGTAGTGCACGGTGGCGACCAGATTGCTGTCGTGCAGCGCGCCGATCGTGGCGGACAGGGCATCCATGAAGTTCTGGGAGGGCGTGCAGCCCACCGTGGGCAGGACGAGCAGGCGGCTTG
Source organism: Streptomyces sp. NPDC001634 (assembly GCF_040298185.1). NCBI lineage: Bacteria > Bacillati > Actinomycetota > Actinomycetes > Kitasatosporales > Streptomycetaceae > Streptomyces > Streptomyces sp. NPDC001634. The sequence goes on from NZ_JBEOZU010000016.1 coordinate 92,990, forward strand.
CGTTCCCGCCGCCCGAGGAGCGGACGACCTTGTGGAAGGAGGTGTTCAGCTCGTTCAGGAGCTGGTTCTTCTGCGCCTCCGTGGCATTGTCGAAGGCCGGTTCGTTGACGCTCTCGAAGAGCAGGGTGCGCGGCTCGTCGCGGAACGCCGAGGCGATCTGGGTCCAGCTGGCGTTGAAGCGGGCGAGCACGTTGTCGTGGTCGGTGGGCATCTTCGAGATCCACTGCCACGAGTCGTGGTGGACGTTGAGCACGACGTACAGGCCGTCGGCCTGCGCCCAGTCGACCACCTGCTTGACGCGGCTCATGAAGGTGGCGTCGATGGTGTAGGGCGCGGTGGCGGACTGGTGGTCGGTCCAGGTCACCGGGATGCGCACGCTGCGGTAGCCCTGCGCGCGGATGGTGTCGAACAGGTCCTTGGTGACCTTCGGGTTGCCCCAGGACGTCTCGTCCGGGATCGCGTCCAGGGTGTTGCCCAGGTTCCAGCTGGGCTGCATCGCGGCGACTGCGTCCACGGCCCGGGCCGGAACTCTGACCGTCGACGGTGCCGGAGCCGCCGTGCCGTCCGGCGCGGCGATCGCGGCGCTGCCGGACAGTCCCAGGATGACGAGGAGCGCCATCAGCAGGCCGGCCAGGCGTCCGGGGCCGCGGCGGCGGTGGCGGGCGGGTTGCCGTATGTCCTTCATGTTCTTTCCTTTCGTTCGGTCGTGCCTTTCGGTCGTGCCTTTCGGCCGGTCGTAGGGGTTGGGGTTCAGCCGTCGAGGGGCTCGTAGTCGAACCAGTCGAAGTGGACGGCGCCTGCCGTGGCGTACATGCCGATGACCCGGCCGGTGAAGCCGCCGGCCACCTCCGTCGACAGGTAGCGACCGTCGAGGGTCGCGAGCTCGGTGAACGTTCTGTCCGGGCCTTCGATGCCCAGAGTGACGACGTCGGGGCCGGTGCAGGGCCCGTGCGGTGACGGCGGGTCAGCGATGGCGACGGCCAGGACCACAGGCCCGGCGGGCACGGACTGGGCGGCCACGACCGTGCGCAGGGAGCCGACGCGCGCGATCACCCGCACCTCCGTGCCGGACGCCTCGATCTCGTAGTGGTGCCGCTCGTCCAGCCGGACGGCGAGGCCGCCGCGCCCCTGCCCCGGGTCGACCAGGGTGCGTGCCCGGCAGGAGAGGTGCTGCTGGCGGCGGCCGGTGAACACCACGTCGGGCTCGTCCAGGGAGCCGCCCCGCGCGCGGAGCGTCAGCCAACCGGGGCGCTCCTTGGTGGTGCAGAGCTCGGCGGGGCGGTCCCGCACGGAGATCCAGGTCGGCCCGAGTTCGCTCAGCTCGAAGTCGTCGCGCCGTTCCTCGGCCGGGGCGAGGGCGGGAGAGAGCGGCCAGGGGAGCGCGGACAGGTCCAGGGCGACCTCGCCGACGACCGGCCAGCCGTCCTCCCAGGTCACGGGGGCCAGGAAGGTCTCCCGGCCGAGTACATGCCAGCCGGGCGTGCCGCCGCGCGGCCGTACCCCGAGCAGGACCATCCACCACGAGCCGTCGGGACCCTGGACCAGGTCCGCGTGGCCGGTGTTCTGCACGGGGTGGTCGGTGCCGCGGTGGGTGAGGATCGGGTTGGCCGGGTGCGGCTCGAACGGGCCGGTCGGCGTGCGGCCGCGGGCGATCGACACGGCGTGGCCGCGCTCGGTGCCGCCCTCGGCGATGAGCAGGTACCAGTAGTCGCCGATCCGGTACAGGTGCGGCGCCTCCGGAGCCTTCGCGCCGGGGCCGCCTGACCAGAGCTTGTGCGGAGTGCCGTACGTCTGTCCGGTGGACGGGTCGATACGGACCTGCGCCACCCCGGCGACCGTGCACCAGCACGTGCCGTCCACGTCCCAGGCCAGGTCGGGATCGATGCCGGGCACGCCCGGTGCCCAGACGGGATCCGACCACGGTCCGGCCGGGTCGGTCGCCGTGACGATCAGGTTGCCGCCGCCCTCGCTGCAGTTGGTGACGATCAGCCAGAAGCGGCCGTCGTGATGGCGAAGGGTGGGGGCGTAGATGCCGCCCGAGGACGCCATGGAGGCCGGCAGACGCAACTGCTCCGGCCGGTCCAGGACGTTGCCGATCTGCCGCCAGTGCACCAAGTCACGGCTGTGGAAGAGGGGTACGCCGGGGAAGTACTCGAAGCTGGAGCAGGCGAGGTAGTAGTCGTCGCCGACCCGGCAGATGCTCGGGTCGGGGTGGAAGCCAGGGAGCACGGGGTTGGTGGCGCGGGCCGGCGGGTTCTGAGCGGGCACCCTTGATCGTCCTTTCGTCGGGTGGGCGGCAGGGTCGGCGCTCAGGGAGCGTCCGGTTCCGTGCGGGTGATGCGGAGCAGCGCCGCGGAGGGCGCGGTGGGCAGGGTCACGGTGAGGTCGGCGGTGTCGGGGTTCCAGACGGCAACGGCCTGACGCGCGGCGGGGTACAGCACCTCGACACAGGCTGCGCCGCCCGCCCGTTCAGTCAGCCGGAGGGTGGTGGTGGCCTCGCCGCCCGGGCGGCGCCAGACGGTGAGGTACGTGGTGACGGGGGTGTGCAGGGCGAGAGCGATCCAGGGGTCGTCCCAGGCGGGCAGCCCGAGCGGCCAGGACGGTACGGCCAGGGGCAGGTCGGCGCGGACGGCCTTGTACACGGCGACCGCCTCGTGGACCAGGGTGCGGGCCTCGGGCCCCAGCTCCGGAAGGCGGCCGGAAAGGTGGATGCGGCCCAGGAGGCCGCTCGCCATGGTGAAGGCGACCTCGTCGAGTGAGTCCTCCGGCTGTGGATAGGCCCACACGGCGCCCTGCTCGGGGGTGACGGCGGTGGGTGCGGAGGCTGCGATGGGCGCGTAGTGGTGCAGGTTCTGCTGGTCACTGGTGGACTGCAGCTGCAGCCGCGACAGGAGCGCGTGGTCCCAACGCATGCCGCCCGAGGCGCAGTTCTCCACCACCAGGTGCGGATGGCGGTCCAGGATGCCGTCGAGCCAGTCCAGGTGCGCCCGGTTGTGGCCGAGCAGGCCGGCGCCCGGACTCTCGCCGGGGTGGGCGCTGGTGCCGGAGCCGGGGTCGATGTTGTGGTCGAGCTTGAGGTAGCCGACGCCCCACTCGCCGACCAGGCGGTCCACGACCTGGTCAAGGTGGGCGCGGGCGGCCGGGTGGCGCAGGTCCAGGTGGTGCAGGCCGGACTCGGTGACCCGGACGCCGTCGCGGCGGAAGTACGCCGCGTCGGGCAGGGAGTCGGCCACCGGGCTGTGGACGCCGATCACCTCCGGCTCCAGCCACAGGCCGGGCACCATGCCGCGCTCCCGGATGCGGTCCAGCACCTCGTGGATGCCCTTCTCTCCGGGGAAGCGTGAGGCGGCCGGTTCCCAGGCGCCGACGGTGGTCCACCAGCCGTCACCGTCGTCGTACCCGCCCGCGTCGATGACGAAGTACTCGGCGCCGGCCTCGGCCGCCGCGTCGATCAGCGGCAGCAGCTTTTCGGTGGTGGGGTCTCCCATCAGGCAGTTCATGTAGTCGTTGAAGATGACGGGCAGAGCCCGGTGGTCGGGATGCGGGCGGCGGTGGGCGCGCCGGTAGCGGGTCAGCGCGGCGAACGCGGCGTCGGGGCCGCCGTCGGCGCCGAAGGACAAGGCCACGGGTACGGTGCGGAAGGCGGCGCCCGGTTCCAGCGGCTGCCGCCAGCCGTGGTGGAGGTCGGTGGGCCCGAACAGTGCCATGTAGGCCGCCTTGTCGCGTTCGGCGCACTCCCAGCGCCAGCCCCCGCCGTTGTGCTCGATCTGCCACACCCGGGTGCGACCGGTGCTGCGGTCCGTCAGGCCGCCCATGGGCAGGCGCCCGCAGCTGGACCAGGTGCCCTGTCCGGTCAGGGCGAAGCCGGAACGGCCGTTCGCGTGACTCACGCGTCCTGAGTGGTCCGGTGTGGTCAGCCGCAACGGCCCGCGCTGCCAGCGGCATTCGGCGAGCCAGTCGTTCTCCGCCCACAGCAGGTCGGCGGCGTCCAGGTCCGCCGGGTCCGGCGTGGTGAGGCACCCCATGGCGAACGAGCTGACCGACTCCAGGCGGAGCGTGTCCTGCCCTTCGTTGCGCAGGGTCATCTCACTGCGGAGCACGGGTATGCCGTCCGGCGACCGGTAGGTCACCTCTGCGACCAGACCGGTGTCCGGGTCGTGGAGGTGGACGGTCAGGGTGTGCCAGTCACCGTCGCGGGCCGCGCGGTGGGTGCGGTGGCGCAGCCGCCCGCCGATCGCCGTCTGGATCAGGCGGCTGCCCGACCAGTCGCGCCCGTGACCCGTGGCCGTCACCTCCACCAGAGGCAGGGACCCACGCGGGCCGTTGCTCGCCTCTCCGGGCAGTCCGAGGTCCGTCAGGCGGGCGCTGCCGTCGTCGCCGAGGACGAACTCGAGGTGCAGTGCGTCGTGACCCCAGCGGAAGCTCCGCTGTTCCGTTTCCATGGGTTCCGTTTCCATGGTGGCCTTTTCGAGGTCAGTGGCCGCGCAGGACCGCGCAGGCGCCGGGCGGCAGTTCATGGGCCGCCCGGCCGGTGAGCAGGTCGTGGGCGGGATCCGGCAGGGGCACGGCGTCCTCGGTGTGGTTGATCAGGACGTGCCAGCGGCGGCCGTCGGCCGCGTGCCGGGTGACGGCTTCGACACCGGCCGGCAGGTTCGGCAGCTCCGGCTCGACGCCGGCTTCCTTCAGGAGCCGTCCGAGCAGGGAGCCGTAGTCGGCGTCGTCCAGGCGGGTGGAGAGATACCAGCCCTGTCCGGTGCCGAAGCGGTGCCGGGTCAGCGCAGGGCTGTCCGCGAGCATGCCGTGGCTGTAGGCGGCGAGCGTCTCCGCGCCCTCGGTGCGCAGGGACTCGCTCCAGACGGTGCCGTGCGAGCCGTCGGACAAGGTGATCCGCTCGCCCGTCCGCAGCGGCCGGTGCTCCTCGACGCGGATGCCCAGCGCCTCGCGCAACGGTGCGGCCGGGTAGCCGCCGAGCCGGGCGTGCACGCGGTCGTCGACGTAGCCGGCGGCGTGCTGGACGAGGAGCGTTCCCCCGCCCTCGACGTAACGGCGCAGGTTCTCCGCACCCTTGTCGGACAGCAGGAACAGGGAGGGAGCGATGACCAGCCGGTAGCGGCTCAGATCGTGCTCCGGGTGGGCGAAGTCCGCCGTGACGCCCGCGTCCCACAGCGCGCGGTGCGCCCCGGCGAGCGGTGCGTGGTAGTCGAGGCGGGAGGAAGGCAGGCCGTCGACCTCCAGCGCCCACATGGCATCCGGGTCGTCGAGCACGGCTGCCTGCGCGATAACCGTCGATCCCGCCAGTTCGCCGAGCCGGGCGACCGCCTCGCCGGTCTGCGTGACCTCGCGGAAGATTCGGCTGTCGGGGCCCGCGTGCGGGAGCATCGCCGAGTGCCAGGTCTCGGCGCCGGCCCGGGACTGCCGCCACTGGAAGAACAGGGCGCCCTCCGAACCGCGCGCGATGTGGCCGAGACTGTGCCGCAGAACGTCCCCCGGCTCCTTGCCGATCACCTGATCGCCGTCGTAGACCGTGCTGGTGCCCTGCTCCATCAGCAGCCACGGGCGGCCGCCGGCCAGGGAGCGAGAGCGGTCGGCGTAGTAGGCCACATGTGCGGCGCCGTCGAGGCCGTTCGCGTCCGGATACTGGTCGGAGCTGACGACGTCGAGTTCGCGGGCGAACGCCCACACGTTCAGCCGCAGGTCGTAGGGCAGCATCAGGTTCGTCGTCACCGGGCGGTCGCTGTGCTCGCGGATCGCGTCGCGCTGCTCGCAGTAGGCGGCGATGATCTCGTCGGCCCAGAAGCGGTGGAAGTCCACTGTCTGACCGGGGTTCTTGTGGTACTGCGTCGCGCGTGGGGGCAGGATCTGCTCCCAGGAGGTGTAGCGCTGGCTCCAGAAGGCCGTGCCCCACGCCTCGTTGAGGGCGTCCAGCGAGCTGTGCCGGGCGCGCAGCCACACTCGGAACGCGGCCGCCGCCTGGTCGCACCAGCAGAGCGTGCCGTACTCGTTGTGCACGTGCCACAGCGCGAGGGCGGGGTGGTCGCCGTACCGTTCGGCCAGGGCGGAGGCGATCCGGCGGGCCGCGCTGCGGTAGGCGGGCGAGGCGAGGCAGTAGGTGTCGCGGCTGCCGTGGACGAGACGGGTGCCGTCGGCCCTGACCGCCAGTGCGTCTGGGTGGGCGAGGGTGAACCAGGGCGGCGGGGAGGCCGTCGGGGTGGCGAGGTCGACGGCCACGCCGTTCGCGTGGAGGCGCTCGATGTGGGCGTCCAGCCAGGTGAAGTCGTAGCGTCCCTCCTCCGGTTCGAACAGGGCCCAGGAGAAGACGCCCATCGTGGCCAGGTTGACCCTGGCCCGGCGCATGAGTTCGTCGTCCTCCTTCCAGACCGGCTCGTCCCACTGCTCGGGGTTGTAGTCCCCGCCGAAGGCGAGGCCACCCAGGCGGTCGGTGATGCTGCGTGCCGTCATGAGGCTTCCTTGGGTACGGAGAAACGGGTGATTCTCTGACGAAGCGTCAGGGCGGGCCGGGGCACGCCAAGTTCATCCGCCGACCGTTCGGCTGATGAGGCTTCTGCGGTTCAACCCGTGACTCATGGCGGCGGCCCATACTCGGCAGTTGTCGAAGCGCTTCACCTTGCAGGCGAAGGTAACGGAGAAGTTTCGTGCGAAACAAGAGCCCCTGCGCCAAGAAACTTTCATTCCCTGGTCGTTGGCGACCTCCCAGGGGTGATGGCGCTGTCGATGCGCTTCGACACTCCGCTTTTATCGCCAAGGGATCACGTGCTGGAAGACGTGGCCGTGCCAGAAACGCAGATCGCCGAAGCCCTGCTGGGTCAACTGCTCCTGAACCAGCAGGGCTTCGGCATGGCCGACGAGGGTGAGTGTCCCGGTGTCGGGTTGGCGCGGGTCGGCCGCGCGATCAGTGCCGGGCGAACTGGACCCGGGTCGGTTGCACGACGTTCGCCCGTAGGGCGATCCCGCTGACGGTCAGCTGTTCCCCGTAGATGTCCGTGACTCTGATCGTGCTGCCGCACCCACTGCCGTCGGCGGATATGAAGTAGTTGTAAGAGGTGCGGGGCAACTGCCGCCAGCCGCTCCCGGTGTGGACCTCCAGCCGCGTCACCGGATTGCGTTGGCCGATGGTCTGGATGCCGCACCAGTAGGGGTTGGACCCGGTCTTGTACCTGATGGACACCGTCTGGGACGTGCTCGGGCTGACCAGGTTCCAGGTGATCGGGATGCGGCCGACCTTGAGGTCGGCGAGTTTGGCGAAGGCCTGTTGGCTGAGGTCGAGTTGCCCGGGTGCGCAGGGCAGGGGGCACTCGTTGGTGATCCGTACGGTGATGGAGGCGCCGTTCGCCGCGCGGACATGGACGTAAGCGCCGCACGCCCTGGACGTCTCGTAGTCGGTGGTGTTCATCGCCGCGATCATCATGTCGTCGCTCGGGCCGAACCCACAGGCGCCGTCTCCGTCGCCGGCTTCGTAGGCGGTGGCGACCCCTGTGTAGGTGGTCCCGGGCTGTATCCGCCCTGCCGACGATGCCGTGGTCGAATTCGTTCGCGAGGTCCGCGGGGCGGACGCGGCCGGCGGCCGTTTCGACGGGGTGTGTGCGGAAGCCTTCGGCGTCGGCGAGCCCGTCGCGGTCGGGGTGCCCGTGGGACTCGGGGTGCCTGCCGGGGTCGTGGCCCTCGCCGGGGTACCGGCGGCGCGTGCGACCGCGACCGACGCCCCGTCGGTCCCGCGGTCGGGGAGCAACGCCATGACCAGGGCGGCGACGACCCCCGCGGCGGCCAGCCCCACCGTAGTGCCCACCAGCAGCCTGTGTCTGCGCCTGCGCTGCCGTGCGGCCTGCCTTGCTGTATTCATGCCTGTCCGTTCGGATGCTCGAGTCGACGGTGCACTGTTCAGTGGCCACAGGAAGCGCAAAGGTTGCCGACATTTTTCGGCACGTCGACGAGGAGCGGTCGCCGGGCCCCGCCCGGTGCAGGATGCCGCGCTCACGGACCCGGGGGTGCGTCCTCCGGACCGGTGCGCGGGGCGTCCACCAGCTGAGGTTCTGCTCCGGCCTGCGCACGCCGAGGTCGTGTCGGTCGACGTGGACGACCACGCGATCCGCTTGAAGGGCTCGCTCCACGGAAGGACCGCGCGGGCGTACTACTACCGCTTCCTGGCGCGGCTCCAGGACAACGGCAGGCATCTCACCGACGCCCCTTGTTTCGTGGATCAGCAAGCCGACTTCCACATCACCCTGCCGGTCGACGTGGTGGCGGAACTCCATCCCGGGGGAGAGGCGCTGTGGGATCTGCGCCTGAGCGCGTACGGCGGGCCGGAGATCCGTCTGGCGATGCTGGCCGGCGATCTCGTCGACCGCCGGGACGTCAGCGTGTTTCCGGCCCTCCGGTGCGCGGGCCCCGGCGGGGGGCTGTCGCTGCGGCCCCAGCTGACACGTGATCACGACCTGGTGCTCAGAACCGCCACACGGTGCTGGGCCGACGGTAGAGCGGCGACGGTCAGAGGGCGACGAGCCGCCACTGCTGGTTGGTTCCGTCACCGACAGGCCACTGGATCACTTTCGCGCCGTTGTCCGCCGATCCGCCCTGCACGTCCGCGCACCAGCCGTTGCGGACGTTGACGAGCCGGACGTATCCACCGCCCGCGTCGACCACCTTCCAATGCTGGTTGTCGCTGTTGCCGTCCGGCCACTGGATGAGCTGGGCGCCCTGTCCGGAGCCCCCGGGGCTGTCGACGACCTTGCCGCTGTGGCGGGCGACGAGGCGGAAGGAGCCGTCGGCGTCGGGCTGGAGCTGCCACTGCTGGTTCTGGCTGCCGGACCAGCCCCACTGGATGAGACCGGCGCCGTCGGCGGTACTGCCGCCGGTGACGTCGAGCACCTTGCCGCTGCGCCGGTTTTCGAGCCGGAAGAAGCCGCTGAGCAGGGAGATGGTGATGTCGGTGCGCTGTCCGGCGGTCAGTGAGACTTTCCTGGCGTGGGTGCCGAGGGAGGAGGGCGCGACGGTCGCGGTCGTGGTCACGGAGGTCATTCCGCGGCGGCTGATCAGCGTGACGTCCTGGTCGACGGCGGAGGTGACGGACAGGGTGGCGGTCCGGGCGTTCAGGTCCCAGGCGAAACTGTGGATCCGGATCCGGCCCCGGGCCCGGACCCCGGTGATCGTGCCCTTCGCCAGTTGGTCGGGCAGCGCGGGGAGGATCTCCAGCACTCCGGGACGGCTGTAGATCAGGGCCTCGGCCAGCACGCCGGGGATGGCGTTCGCGGCGTCGGCGTTGTAGATGTCGAGGTTCGGGTTGTGGGAGGTCATCAGCGACTTGAAGACCATGTTGTTGCCGAGGATCTTCCGCAGGTTGCCGTAGACCTGTCCGCCGTCCTTGAGCCGGGCCCAGGCCAGTGCCCGGTGCAGGCTGCCGTGTGCGGAGATGTTCTGGTCGCCGCGCAGCTCGAGGGCCCGCTGTGCCGGGCGGACCAGGGAGGGTTCGTTCTCGGGGTTGATCTCATGCAGCGGCCAGGCGCCGTACAGGTGCTGGACATGCCGGTGGTTGTAGTTGTCGGTGAGGCTCGGCCAGGACCACTCGGCCAGTGCGTTGTCGCTGTTGACTCGGTAGTCCGGGAATCTCTTCAGCAGTGCCGTCCAGCGGGCGACGCCCTGACCGCCGCCCTGTTCGACGCCGAGGGTGTTGGCTGCGTCGATGGCGGCTTGGAGGGCGTGCTTGCCGGCCATGATGTCGCCGGTTGCGTTGATCGAGAGGTACACGCCGGTGTTGCCGGGGGCGTTCTCCATGGAGAAGGACGGCACGAAGACCGCCTTGCCGTTCGCGTCGGTGCGGGTGAGGAAGTCCTCGTAGAACAGGGCCAGTTCCATCAGTGCGGGGCCGAGCTTGTCGCGCAGGAACGCCTGGTCGCCGGTGACCTGGTAGTACTCCAGGAGCGGGTGGAGGAGCCAGTCGGCGCCGCCGGTCCAGCAGTGGCCGGGGAAGTTGCCGTTGTTGAAGTGGAGCATGTGGCCGTACTCGCCGTCGGTGCGGGAGGGGGCGAGGAAGCCGCGGGCTCCGTAGAGGTTCTGCGCGTTGGTGCGCCAGTCGTTCAGCTGGCCCAGGATCAGGTCGAAGTAGCCCTGCATGGGCTCGGTCAGGTCGAGGATGTTGCCGCCCGCGACCTGGAGGTTGACATTGGCGTCGGTGGTGAAGTCGTCCGCCCAGGCGGCGCCCCACGATCCGGCCCAGATGCCGGTCAGGCGAGGCGGCAGGATGCCGCTGGAGCTGAGGAAGAGGTAGCGGCCGGAGTCGTAGAGTCGTTCCAGCAGCGCCGTGTCGATGACACTCCGGTCGGCGTTCTGGCGGGCGATCAGTTCAGTGACGGAGAGCTGCCGGTCGGCGGCCGGCACGTTCAGGTCGAGGCGTGAACGGTCGTAGACAGGGGTGTGCAGGGCGGTGTGCCGCGAGAGCAGTGCGGTGTAGTCGGTGCCGAGCGCGGCCAGTTGGGTGTGCAGCGGCTGGGAGTCCCAGCCCGTGGACGACTCGTAGCGGCCCAGCTTCGTCAGCAGCAGCACCTTGGCCGCCTTGGCCACCACGATCGTGGAGCCGTTGACGGTGACCGTGGCGCCGGTGCCCGAGGCGACGACACGGGTGACGCCCTCGTAGCCGAAGGCGCCCTGCCCGGAGGGGTAGGTGCCGCGCAGATTCAGGTAGCCGGAGCCGCCGGTGACGGTGGCACGCGTGGTGAAGCTCATGCTGCTGGGAACCCCGGTGAGCGCGGTGTTGGCGCTCAGCGTGGTGTCGACAGTGCGGCCGGGAGCGGGTGTCAGCTCATGGACGATCACCTCGTCGGCCCGGGAGACGAACGCCCGCCGGGTCCAGGTGCCGAACTGGTCCGTCCAGCTCGAACTCACCTCGCCGGTACGGAAGTCGGTGACCCGTGCGTAGTTGTCGACCGTGGTCATGCCGGGCGTGTCGATGTGCAGTTCGTACGCGGGGTGGTAGGCCTGCGTCCAGCGCAGCGACCAGCCCGCGGCGAAGTCCCGGTTGGCCCCGGCGTAGTCACCCGCGAGTGCTTTGTCGCGTGCGCCCTCCAGACGGCCGGAGATCACCGGCGGGGTCACGTCACGGGTGCCGTTCGGCAGCACCAGCCGCTGATAGTTGAAGACCACCTTCTCCAGGGCGGGAGCGCCGTGCAGCACGGCCCCGTACTCGCCGTTGCCGGTGAGGAAGCCGTCGGTCCAGGAGGAGGCCGGGGACGTGTCGTGGATGCCGCGCTCGGGGAGCGTGATCTGCGGGGGGACGGCCGCCACCGCCGTGCCCGAGAGCAGGCCGCCGGGCAGGGCCGTGGCTCCCGCGGTCAGTGCGGCTGTGGTGAGGAAGCGTCTGCGGTCGATGGCGCTGTCCGTCACGGGGGACTCCTGTGTCCGGTCGGCTGTGCGTGGTCGTGGGGGGAGCGGAGCGGTGACCCGTCATCGTGGTGACCCACCGCCGCCCGGTCGACTTGGAGCGGAATCCGGGCGGCGGCGGGGGTTCGCGGGAAAGGAGGGTCAGACGGCCGTGAAGGACCACAGCAGGTTGGTGCTGCTGCCGTACGTCCACTGTTTGGTGACGGAGCCCGAGGCGACGTTGCCGCCGCCGTCGAGGACCAGGCCGGTGGTGCGGTTGGCAATCGAATACTGGTCGCCGCCCCGGTGGGTGATCTTCCACTGCTGGTTGCTGCCGCCGTTCCAGGGGGCCTGTCGGGCCGGAGAGCCGTCGGAGGTGGCGCCCCAGCCGTCGGCGACCATGCCGTTCGTCCGGTTGACCAGCTTGTAGTAGCCGCCGCCGACCGCCACTGCCTGCCACTGCAGATTGGAGCTGCCGTTCCAGGTCCACTGCTTGAGGTTGGAGCCGGAGGCCACGCCGCCGCCGCTGTCCAGGACGAGTCCGTCGGTGGCGTTGGTGAGCCGGAAGTAGGTGGCCGGGTTGAACTGGACCCTCAGCGAGGCGATCTGGTCGTTGTTGCCGGTGACCCGCAGGTCGGGGTTCTCGTCGGTGAAGGTCCAGGAGGTGCCGCCGAAGTTGTCCCCGGAGTAGCCGATCACCTGGTAGCCGGGGGCCGGCCGGAGGGAGGAGATGCTGCCCGCGCCCAGCCCGGCCGAGGTGAGGTCCGCCGTGGTGTAGTCACCGACGGTGAGCACGGCCGAGTTGCCGCTGTAGTTGACGTCCGTGGCGGCGAGGGCGCCGGCGAGCGGCCGCAGGCCCGGGATCGTGCCGGAGAAGGCGAGCTTCAGGACGTAGGCATTGGCACTGTACGGGGCCGAGGAGGGCAGGGTGACCGTGAGGCCGGACGAGTTCTGGACCGGCGTGGGCAGGTCGATGTAGGTACCCGCGGTGGTGCCGAGGAGCTTCACCGAGGTCAGCGACGAGAGGTTGATCCGATCCGAGTTGAGCGTCTTGATCGTCAGCGAACTGCCGGGCCAGCCCAGGACGGTGGCGTACAGGACGTTGCCGGCCTTGTTGCGGGTGAAGCGGATGTCCTGGGCCGTTCCGGCGTGCGGGGTGGTGAACGCGCCGCCGCCCATCTTCGTCGGGCCCTCGCCGTACGCCGTCCAGGCGCGGGTCGAGTAGATCGACTCGCCGAAGCGCTTCAGGTGGTCCCCGATGCCGAGCAGGATGTCCTTCTGCGCCTGGGGGATGGTGCCGTCGGCCATCGGCGCGATGTTCAGCAGCATGTTGCCGTTCTTGCTGACCCGGTCGATGAACGAGTGCAGCATCTGCTGGATGGAGTAGTAACCGATGCCCTGGGTGTAGCACCAGCTGCTGCTGGAGATGCTGTCGTCGGTCAGCCAGTACGGGGTGGTGATGTCGGCCGGGCCGCCACGCTCGTAGTCGAAGACCTCGCCCTTGGCGTCCATGCCGTCCTTGTAGGTGGCGACGACCTCTTTGCCCCAGCTGTTGGCCTGGTTGTAGTAGTACGACAGGAAGTTCAGGCGCTGTGTCTCGTCGACGGCGTCCATCTTGAAGTCCTGCCACAGGATGTCGGGCTGGGCGCGGTCGATGACCTCCTTGAGCTTGTCGTACCAGAGCTGGTTCTCCGCGGTCGAGCCCAGCTGGCCGTAGAGCTTCTTGAGGCTGGGGTCCGTCTGGGCGGGGGCGTACTCGTAGAAGCCGTTGAAGTGGTACGCGTGATGCATGGCCACCAGCAGCTTGAGGCCCTTGGCGCGGATGGCCGTGGAGAAGAGCTGCAGCAGGTTCAGCCCTGGGCCCTTGTTCACCGAGTTCCACTCGTTGACCTGGCTGTCCCACATGGAGAAGCCGTCATGGTGCTCGGCGACCGGGCCGGCGAACCTGGCGCCGGCGTCGACGAACAGCTGCACCCACTCGTCGGGGTCGAAGTTCCCGCCCGCCGACTTCAGCTTCGGCGCGAACTTCACGAAGTTGCCCGCCAGGTCCTGCGCGCCGTTGATGAAGTTGTGGTACGGCCATGCCGATGGCTGGCCGTAGGTCGCGATGTGGTGCTGATTGGCGTTGCTGCCCGCCTGGTACATGTTGCGCGGGTACCACTCGCTGTCGTAGGCGGGGACGCTGAAGACGCCCCAGTGGAAGTAGATGCCGAACTTGGCGTCCTGGAACCACTCCGGGGCCGGCGGGTGCTGGTCGACCGAGTTCCAGTCGGGCGTGTACGTGCTGGGCGCCGCCTGGGCGATGCCGGCACCGAACACACCTCCGGCAACGGCCGCCGCGGCGACGCAGGTGGCACCGGCCAGGAAGTGGCGTCTGTTGATCGAACTCGACATGGAGACATCCCTGATGCAGAAGGGGACGGGGGAGGGCAGGGCGCCGCTTGTTACGCATGAAGGTCTGCCATGTCTCCCTGGGATGTCAACCGGTGTGCAGGGATGAAAAGCACTGCACGGCAAGGTAGTTGGCCGTGCTTGAGGCGGTTCTGATGCGATTTGCGACTGCCTAAACATGGCATGTCTGTCAGGACTCCATGGCCGATTCGGATCATCCAAGCGCGAGGATTGATGGGATGGATCTTGTCTTCTTGGCGTCACCCCCTACCAATCCCAGGTGCGGCATGACCTGGTATTACGGTGCTCATTCGATCGCGGGGGTAGACAGGGCGCCATGGGCGCACCTATAAACATCCCATCTCTACCGCGCGGCGATACGCAGATGTCGTCGAGGCGAAACATCTCCCGCTACGGGACCGGCGCGAGGAAGCACCGATGAGAGTCAGAACCGCCCTCTGTTCAGCCGTCTCCGCCCTGTCCGCAATGGCTTTGCTCAGCGCCTGCGGCAGCGGCTCCACCAGCGGTGCGTCGTCGACTGACACGCCGCTGGTCGGCGTCGACTACCCCCGTTCCGACACCGACTTCTGGAACTCGTACATCAAGTACACGCCCCAATACGGCAAGCAGCTGGGCCTGGACCTGAAGACGACCAACTCGCAGAACGACGTCGCCAAACTCACCGCCAACGCGCAGACTTTCATCAGCCAGGGCGTCAAGGGCATCGCCATGGCTCCGCAGGACACCGCCGCCATCGCGCCCACCCTCGCGCAGCTGGAGGCGAAGAAGATCCCGGTCGTCACCGTCGACACCCGCCCCGACAGCGGCAAGGTGTTCATGGTCGTGCGCGCCGACAACCGCGCCTACGGCGAGAAGGCCTGCCAGTACCTCGGCACCAAGCTCGGCGGCAAGGGCAAGGTCGTCATGCTGGAGGGCGGTCTGGACTCCATCAACGGCCGTGACCGCACCGAGGCGTTCAACGACTGCATGAAGAAGAACTACCCGGACATCAAGGTGTTCGGCGAGGCCACCAACTGGGACGGCGCCGTCGCCGCCCAGAAACTGCAGACCGACCTGACGGCCAACCCGGACATCAAGGGCGTCTACATGGAGGCCAGCTTCGCGCTGTCCGGCACGCTCCAAGTCCTCAAGCAGAAGGGCCTGTTGGTGGGCCCGAAGGACAAGAAGCATGTGTTCGTCGTGTCCAACGACGGCATCCCCGAGGAGCTCAAGTCCATCGCCGCGGGCAAGATCGACGCCACGGTCTCGCAGCCGGCCGACCTCTACGCCAAGTACGCCCTGTACTACGTCAAGGCCGCGATCGACGGGAAGACGTTCAAGCCCGGCAAGACCGACCACGACAGCACCATCATCCAGGTCCGTGACGGCGTGCTCGAGGACCAGCTCTCCGCCCCGCTCGTCACCGCCGACGGCGCCACCTACGGCGGCGTGCCCAGCGTCAAGAGCGACGACAAGGCGCTGTGGGGCAACAACCTCGGCTGATTGGTCTTCCGGAACAACGGCTCACGAGAACAAGGCGGTTGAGATGAGCGACGGGGAGCGAGCAGTCACTCCCGCGCCCGCCCCGGCGGACGACGGGCGGGCCTCCTCGGACCCGCCCGTCGTCGAGGCGACGGGCATAGTCAAACGATTCGGTCCGACGGTGGCCCTGAACGGCGCCCGGATCACGATCAGGCCCGGCGAGACCCACGCACTCGTCGGCCGCAACGGAGCCGGCAAGTCGACCCTGGTGTCGGTCCTCACCGGCCTTCAGGCCCCCGACGAGGGAACGGTGACCTTCGGCGGCGCGCCGGCCCCGCGGCTCAGCGACCGTGACGCCTGGCGCCGGCGCGTGGCCTGCGTCTACCAGAAGTCGACGATCATCCCCACGCTGACCGTCGCCGAGAACCTCTTCCTGAACCGTCACGACCACGGACAGAGCCGGCTCATCAGCTGGCAGGCCACGCGTCGTCGCGCACAGGACCTGCTGTCGACCTGGTCGGTGGACGTCGACCCGCAGACCCCGGCCGGTGATCTGAGCGTGGAGCAGCGGCAGTTCGTCGAGATCGCCCGCGCGCTGTCCTTCGGGGCCCGGTTCATCATTCTCGACGAGCCGACCGCCCAACTCGACGGGGCGGCCATCAACCGCCTCTTCGACCGCATCCGCGACCTGCAACGCCAGGGCGTGACCTTCCTGTTCATCAGCCACCATCTCCAGGAGATCTACGAGATCTGCGACATGGTGACGGTGTTCCGCGACGCCCAGCACATCGTGACCGCGCCGGTCGCGGACCTTCCCCGCGCCGAACTCGTCGCCGCCATGACCGGCGAGGCGGCGGCCGACCGGCGCGAGGAACGCACCAGCGTCCTCGACCCCGGTGCCACGGCCGCACTGAGCGTCCGCGCGCTGCGGGGCGACGCGTACGACGACGTCAGCTTCCGGATCGGGGCCGGCGAGATCGTCGGCCTCGCGGGGGCCGCCGGCAGCGGTCGTACCGAGGTCGCCGAGACCGTCGTAGGACTGCGGGCGGCAGCGGCGGGCGAGGTGGAGATCGCCGGGAGGCGGCCCCGGCCGGGCAGCGTGCCCGCGGCGCTCGCCGCAGGCGCCGGGTTCGTCCCCCAGGACCGGCACCACCAGGGCTTCGTTCCCGGCATGTCGATCGCGGACAACGCCACCCTGTCCGTTCCCCGCAGGCTCGGCCAGGGCGGCTTCCTCAGCCGCAGCCGCCGGGACCGGCTCGCCGAGGGCATGATCGAGAACCTCGCGATCAAGACTCCCGGTCCCGACCTGCCCGTCTCCGCCCTGTCCGGAGGCAACCAGCAGAAGGTCGTCATGGCCCGCGCCCTCGCCGACGACCCCCGGCTGCTGGTCCTGATCAACCCGACCGCGGGCGTGGACGTGCGCTCCAAGGAGTTCCTCCTCGGCAAGGTCGAGGAGACCGCGGCCACCGGCACCGGAGTGCTCATCGCCTCCGACGAACTCGACGACCTGCGCATGTGCGACCGGGTCCTGGTGATGTTCCAGGGCCGTGTGACCTCGGAGATCGCCCGCGGCTGGCACGACCACGACCTCGTGGCCGCGATGGAAGGAGTGGACTTGAATGCCTGAAGCGATGCCTGAAACCGTCCTCGCGGACACCGCCGCTGCCAAGGGCACGCAGCCGGCGCCCAAGCGGACCGTGCTGCTCGGCGGCCGGATACCCCTGGCCCGCCTCCGTGACCTCGCACTCGTCCCGGCCATCGTGGTCATCGCGATCGTCGGCCAGATCGTCAACCCGGTCTTCCTGCAGGCCGACAACCTCATCAACGTCCTGCAGACCATGTCCGAGATGGCCCTGCTGGTCCTCGCCCAGACGATGATCCTGATCGTCAAGAAGATGGACCTGTCGCTCGAGTCCACCATGGGCCTCGCGCCCGGCGTCGCGGCCTGGCTGGTCGTGCCGGTCGGCGCGGGCCACGGACTCGGACTGCTCCCCGGCGCCTGGTCCGTTCCCGTCACCCTGGCCGTGGGCGCGCTCGTCGGCATGATCAACGCCCTGCTGATCATCCGCTTCGGCCTCAACGGCTTCATCGTCACCCTCGGCATGCTGATCGTCCTGCGCGGCGTCCTCACCGGCATCTCCGGCGGCCAGACCTTCTTCCAGCTGCCGGAGTCGATGCTCTACCTGGGCACCGCCGAATGGTTCGGGATGCCCGCGTCCATCTGGGTCTGCCTGGTGCTGTTCGCCGTCGCGATCGTGGTGCTCGGCTGGACCAGCTTCGGCCGCTCGCTGTACGCCATCGGCGGCAACGTCGATGCGGCGAAGGCGGCCGGCATCCGCACCGACCGGGTGCTGGGGATCGTCATCGTCACCGGCAGTGTCCTCGCCGCCCTCGCCGGACTGATGCTCTCCGGACGCCTGGCCTCCGTCGCCTCGGCGCAGGGCAACGGCTACATCTTCACCGTCTTCGCCGCCGCCGTCATCGGCGGGATCAGCCTCAACGGCGGCAAGGGCACCATGTTCGGGGCGTTCAGCGGCATCCTGCTGCTCTTCATGATCCAGAACGTGCTCACGCTCGCGGGCGTCCCCGCGCAGTGGATCGGCGCCCTCAACGGCCTGATCATCCTGGTCGCGCTGACCATCTCGCGCATCACGGGCGGCAAGGTCCAGGAGTGAAACCGGCGGCCGTCCGGGCCGCCCGGCACGCTGCGCCGCACCCCCATCGCACGGGGTCGTATCGCCCCCGCACCTCACAGGAGTTGCCCCCATGTCATCCGCCCTGTCCTCTTCCCAGGCATCCCCTGCCTTGGCCCGCATCACCGCCCTGGACGTGCTGGACGTGCGTTTCCCGACGTCCGAGCACCTGGACGGGTCGGACGCGATGAACCCCGAACCCGACTACTCCGCCGCCTACGTCGTGCTGCGCACCGACGCGGGCGACGGCTTGGAGGGCCATGCCTTGGCCTTCACCACCGGCCGCGGCAACGACGTCCAGGCCGCCGCCATCGCCGCTCTCGCCCCGCACGTGGTGGGCCTGTCGGTCGACGAAGTCTGCGCCGACCTCGGCACGTTCTCCCGCTCCCTCGTTCACGACCCGCAACTGCGCTGGCTGGGCCCGGAGAAGGGCGCCATCCACATGGCCACCGGCGCGGTCGTCAACGCCGCCTGGGACCTCGCCGCCAAGCGGGCCGGCAAGCCCGTGTGGCGCTTCCTCGGCGAGATGTCGCCCGAGGACCTGGTCGCGCAGGTCGACTTCCGCTGGCTGTCCGACGCCCTCACCCCCGAGGAGGCGCTGGAGATCCTGCGCCGCGCCGAGCCCGGCCGCGAACAGCGCATCGGCCGCCTGCTCGACCAGGGCTACCCCGCCTACACCACCACCCCCGGCTGGCTCGGCTACTCCGACGCGAAGCTGTCCCGCCTCGCCCGCGAGGCCGTCGCCGACGGCTTCACCCAGATCAAGCTGAAGGTCGGCGCGGACCTGGCGGACGACATACGGCGCATGCGCACCGCGCGCGAGACGGTCGGCGACTCCATCCGCATCGCCGTCGACGCCAACCAGAGATGGGACGTCCAGGCCGCGATCGACTGGATGCGCGCACTGGCGCCGTACGACCCGTACTGGATCGAGGAGCCCACCTCGCCCGACGACATCCTTGGCCATGCCGCCGTGCGCCAGGCCGTCAGCCCCATCAAGGTCGCCACCGGCGAGCACATCGCCAACCGGGTCGTCTTCAAGCAGCTCCTCCAGGCCGGCGCGGTAGACATCGTGCAGATCGACTCCGCGCGGGTCGGCGGCGTCAACGAGAACATCGCCATCCTGCTGCTCGCCGCGAAGTTCGGCGTGCCGGTCTGCCCGCACGCGGGTGGCGTGGGCCTGTGCGAGATGGTCCAGCACCTGTCGATGTTCGACTATGTCGCCGTCTCCGGCACCACCGAGGACCGTGTCATCGAGTACGTCGACCACCTGCACGAGCACTTCGTCGACCCGGTGCGCATCGTCGACGGCCACTACCTCGCGCCGACACTGCCCGGGCTGAGCGCGCAGATGCACCCCGAGTCCCTCAAGGAGTACGCCTACCCCGACGGCCCCATCTGGACCGCCCGTGTCTGACGCCCAGGCCCTCGTCGACGCCCACCACCACGTGTGGGACCTGGACGTCCGGCCGCAGCCCTGGCTGGACGAGCCCGGGCATGAGCCGATCCGCCGCACCTTCCGTGCGCACGACCTGCGATCGGCCGCGACCCGGCCGATCGCCGGACGGCGACTGACGAGCACGGTGGTCGTCCAGTGCGTCGCCTCCGTGCCCGAGACCCGCGACCTCCTCGCCCTGGCCGACAGCGACCCGCTGATCGGGGCCGTGGTCGGCTGGGCGGACCTGACGTCCCCCGCGATCGGCGACGTACTGGACGACCTGCGGACCGGGCCTGCGGGCCGGTACCTGCGGTCCGTACGCCACCTTGTGCAGGGCGAGTCCGATCCGTACTGGCTCCAACGGCCGGACGTGGAAAGGGGGTTGCGGGCAGTCGGGCAGCGCGGGCTCGGATACGACGTGCTGATCCGCAGCCACCAGCTCCCGCAGGCAATCCGTCTCGCGGAACGGCTCCCCGAGCTGCCGCTCGTCCTGGACCACGCCGGCAAGCCGCCGGTTGCGCGGGGGGAACTGACCGACTGGGCACAGCAGTTGCGGATGCTGGCCAGGCATCCCCTGGTCCGCTGCAAGGTGTCGGGGCTGATCACCGAGGCGGACCACGAGAAGTGGACCGTCGACGACATCCGCCCCGTGTGGGACGTCCTGCTCTCCGCCTTCGGCCCCGACCGGTTGATGTTCGGCTCCGACTGGCCGGTCGCGGACCTCGCGGGCGGCTGGAACCGCTGGGCCGCCACCGTCGAGGAACTCCTGGACGGCTGCTCCGGCACCGAGATCCACGCGGTGCTCGCCGGCACCGCGACCGCCTTCTACCGCCTGACGCCCGCCCCCACGAAGGAGGGGACACCGTGCTCCTGACGGAACTGCTTCACCCCGGGATCCTCGAATCCCTGGCCGGAGCCGGACACGGCGCCCGCGTCCTGCTCGCCGACGGCCACTACCCCGCGAGCACCGCCACCGGCGAGCGCGCCAGGACCGTCCACCTCAACCTGGCCCCCGGCCTGCTCGACGTCACCACCGTGCTCGACGTCCTGCTGCGCGCCCTGCCCGTAGAGGCGGCCCACGTCATGGTGCCGCCCGAGGGCGAACCGGAGCCGCCCGCCATCGCCGAGTACCGCTCGATGCTGGCGCCCCTCCCGGTCGACACGCTCGGCCGCTTCGAGTTCTACGACGCCGCCCGCTCGCCCGACCTGGCACTGGCGATCGTCACCGCCGACACCCGTACCTACGCCAACCTGCTGCTGACCATCGGCGTCCGCGCTGAAGGGACCCTGACGACACGATGACTCTCGCCGTCCGTTACACATCCGCCCGCACCCTGGACACCGCGGTCGTCGATGCTCCCGAGCCCGGTCCGGGTGAGGTGGAGCTGGCCCCCGCCTTTGTCGGTATCTGCGGTACCGATCTGCACATCTTCCACGGGGACATGGACGCCCGGGTCCAGGCGCCCGCCGTGCTGGGGCATGAGATGTCCGGCCGGATCGTGAACGTCGGGCCGGGCGTGGAGGGCTGGCGGCCCGGGGACGCGGTCACGGTGATGCCGCTGCGCTGGGACGACACCTGCCCGGCCTGCCGCGCCGGCCATCAACACGTCTGCCAGCACCTGGACTTCATCGGCATCGACTCCCCGGGCGCGATGCAGCAGCGCTGGATCGTGCCCGCCTCGACGCTCATCCGGCTGCCGCAGGCGCTCGCCCTGGACCGGGCCGCGCTCGTCGAGCCGACCGCGGTGGCCGTGCACGACGTGGGCCGCGCCCAGGTCGCCGAGGGCGAGAAGGTGGTCGTGGTCGGCGGCGGGCCGGTCGGCATCCTGATCGCGCTGGTCGCACGGGCCGCGGGCGCCGAGGTTCGGGTGGTGGAGCTGAGCGCCCACCGTCGGCTGCTGGCCGAGGAGGTGGGGCTGACGGCGTGGAACCCGGCCGACGACGACGTGCCGGAACTGGTGCGGCAGTGGACCGGGGACGCGGGCGCGGACGTCGCCTTCGAGGTGTCCGGCGCGGCGGCCGGCGTGGACACGGCCGTGGACGTCCTCGGGGTGCGTGGCCGTCTCTGCCTCGTCGCCATCCACCCCCGGCCCCGTGAGGTCAACCTGCACCGCTTCTTCTGGCGTGAACTGACCCTGGTGGGCGCGCGGTTGTACGACCGCTCCGACTTCGAGCGCGCGGTGGCCCTGGTGGCCGACGGCACGATCCCGGCCGAGCGCCTCATCAGCAAGGTCGTGCCCCTCACGCAGGCGCCCGCCGCCTTCGAGGCCCTGGAGGGCGGCGGCGACGTGATGAAGATCCTCGTGGACTGCACCGACGACGCCCAGGGAGTGGCCGTATGACCGCCTTCGACCTCACCGGCAAGCTCGCCGTCGTCACCGGAGCCCGGCGGGGCATAGGCCGGGCCATGGCCCGCGCGCTCGCCGAGGCCGGCGCGGACATCATCGGCGTCAGCGCCTCGCTGGAGGAGTCCGGCAGCGCGGTCGAGAAGGACGTCCTCGCCGCCGGCCGCACCTTCGAGGCGATCCGCACCGACTTCGCCGACCCCGCCGCCGTACGGGCCCTGGGCGCGGACCTCGCCGGGCGGGAACGCCCGGTGGACATCCTGGTCAACAACGCGGGCACGATCCGCCGCGCCCCGGCCGCCGACCACAGCGACGCCGACTGGGAGCTGGTGCTCCAGGTCAACCTCAACGCGCAGTTCGCGCTGACCCGGGCGGTCGGAGCGGCGATGGTGGCCCGCGGCCAGGGCAAGGTCATCTTCACCGCCTCGCTGCTCAGCTTCCAGGGCGGCATCACGGTCCCCGGCTACACCGCCGCCAAGCACGGCATTGCCGGTCTGACCAAGGCGCTGGCCAACGAGTGGGCCCCGCACGGGGTGAACGTCAACGCCATCGCGCCCGGCTACATCGCCACCGACAACACCCAAGCGCTGCGGGACGACCCGGTGCGCAGCAAAGCCATCCTGGAACGGATCCCGGCCGGCCGCTGGGGCGACGCCGACGACCTCGCCGGCGCCACGGTGTTCCTGACCTCGGACGCCGCCGCCTACGTGCACGGCGTCGTCCTGCCCGTCGACGGCGGATGGCTGGGCCGATGAGCGGGACCGACCTGACCTCCGTACTGGCAGGAGCCCGTCTCCTGCCGGTGCTGACCGTGCCGTCCACCGTGACCGCCGGCCCGCTGGCCGACGCGCTCGCCGCGGGCGGCGCCCGGTGCGCCGAGGTCACCTTCCGCACCCCCGGCGCCGAGCAGGTGCTCAAGACGATGGCCGCCGATGGGAGGCTCACCGTCGGCGCCGGCACGGTCCTCACGCCCGAGCAGGCGGAGCGGGCCGTGGCGGCCGGGGCCGGCTTCGTGGTCTCGCCCGGCTTCGACGAGGAGGTCGTCGCCAAGTGCCGGGCGCTGGGTGTGCCCGTGGTGCCCGGTATCGCCACCGCCACCGAGCTGATGCGCGCCCTGAAGGCGGGCCTCGAGACCGTCAAGCTCTTTCCCGCCGAGCCGCTCGGCGGCCTGCGGACACTGCGAGCGCTGGCGGCCCCCTTCCCCGGGACGCGCTTCGTACCGACCGGCGGGATCGACGCCTCCCGCATGGCCGCCTACCTCGCCGACCCGGCGGTCCTGGCCGTCGGCGGCAGCTGGATGGCCACCACCGACCACCTCGGCCGGGGCGACTACGAGGAGATCCGCCGACTGACCGCCGACGCGGTGGAAGGGAGCATGACGTGATCGACGTGGTGGCCCTGGGTGAGGTGATGCTGCGCTTCGACCCGGGGGAGGGACGGATCCGCACCGCCCGCTCCTTCCAGGTATGGGAGGGCGGTGGCGAGTACAACGTCGTCCGCGGACTGCGCCGCTGCTTCGGCCTGCGCACAGGCGTGGTCACCGCCCTCGTGGACAACGCGGTGGGCCGGCTCGTCGAGGACCTGATCCTCCAGGGCGGCGTCGACACCTCGCTGATCCGCTGGGTGCCCGCAGACGGGATCGGCCGCACCGCCCGCAACGGGCTGAACTTCGTCGAACGCGGCTACGGCATCCGCGGCGCGCTGGGCGTCAGCGACCGCGCCCACACGGCCGTCTCCCAGCTGCGCAAAGGGGACGTCGACTGGGACGCGGTCTTCGCGGGCGGGGTGCGCTGGTTCCACACCGGCGGTATCTTCGCCGGCCTGTCCGACACCACGGTGGACGTCGCGGACGAGGCCATGGCCGCGGCCCGCCGCCACGGCGTCACCGTCTCCTACGACCCCAACCACCGCCCCAGCCTCTGGGCCGGCCGGGGCGGCGCCGACGCGGCTCGCGAGGTCGACCTGCGGCTCGCCCGGTACGCCGACGTCGTGGTGGGCGCCCTGGGCCTGGCCGGGACGTACCCGGGACAGGCGCGCGTCGGGGCCGACGAGGTGCAGGACGCGCTCGCCGAGGTGGCCGGCCTGCTGCCCGAGGCGAAAGTACTGGCGACGACTCTGCGCGACGTGCCCTCGGCCGGGATCAACGACTGGTCCTCGGCCGCCTGGTCCGCTGATACCGGCCTAGTCACCGGCCCGCGGATGCCCGGCCTGCAGGTCCTGGACCGCATCGGCTCCGGCGACGCCTTCGCCGCCGGTCTGATCCACGGGCTGCTCAGCGGCACCGGCCTGGAGCGCGCCCTGGCCTACGGCACCGCCCACGGCGCCCTCACCATGACCACGCCCGGAGACGTCTCCATGGCCTCGCTCGCCGAGGTCGAGGCGCTCATCGAGGGCGGGTCGCCCCACGTCAGACGCTGACCGTCGCCCCCATCGCCCGTATCCCAGGAGCACGTCTTGCACCAGCGGAAGATCCAGAACACGTCCGTCTCACTCACCGAGCTCGGTTTCGGGGCCTCCGTGATCGGCAACCTCTACCGCGTCACCCCGGCCGACGACGCGACCGCCTCCGTCGATGCGGCCTGGGAGGCCGGCCTGCGCTACTTCGACACCGCACCGCACTACGGCCTCGGCCTCTCCGAGCGCCGCCTCGGCGCTGCCCTGCGGGACCGGCCCCGCAATGAATACGTCGTCTCCTCCAAGGTGGGCCGACTGCTCGTGCCCAACGAGGAGCCGCGCGGCGTCGACACCGAGGGCTTCGTCGTACGGGATGACCTGCGCCGGCAGTGGGACTTCAGCCGCGACGGCGTACTCCGCTCCATCGAGGACACACTGCAGCGCACCGGCTTGGACCGGCTGGACATCGTCTACCTGCACGATCCGGACGACCACTGGCGGCAGGCGGCCGAGGAGGCCATGCCCGCGCTCGCGGAGTTGCGCGACCAGGGCGTGATCGGCGCGATCGGCGCCGGCATGAACCAGTCGGCGATGCTCGCCCGCTTCCTGCGCGAGACGGCCGCCGACGTGGTGATGCTGGCCGGGCGCTACACACTCCTGGACCAGTCGGCGCTCGACGACGTACTCCCGGCCGCGCGGGAACTCGGCAAGAGCGTGGTGGCGGTGGGCGTGTTCAACTCGGGACTGCTCTCCCGCGACCGGCCCGCCGAGGGCATGAAGTACGACTACCAGGATGCCCCGCCGGCTCTGGTCGTCCGCGCTCGGGCGATCGCCGAGGTCTGCGAGGCACACGGGACCACTCTGCCCGCCGCCGCGATCGCCTTCCCGCACACCCATCCCAGTATCATCAACGTCACCCTCGGCATGCGTACTCCGGAACAGGTCGGACGAAACGTGGAACTCCATGATCAGCAAGTCCCGGACGGCCTTTGGGACGATCTCCGCACTCAGGGGCTGATCAGGTCGGACGTGCTCGCGGGGCACAGTGGGGGGAGGGATGTGCGGTGTCTCTGACGGACAAGGCCATCGAGCAGATCCGTGAACTGATCCGGACCGGTGCGCTGCCTCCGGGTTCGAAGCTCCCACCGGAGCCGGACCTGGCCGCGCAGCTGGGCCTGTCCCGCAACCTCGCCCGCGAGGCGGTCAAGGCGCTGGCCGTCGCGCGGGTCCTGGAGGTGCGGCGGGGCGACGGCACGTATGTGACCAGCCTTCAGCCGAGCCTGCTGCTGGAGGGGCTCGGCGGCGCGGTGGAACTGCTGCAGGGGGACTCGGTCGCCCTGCAGGACCTCATGGAGGTACGGCGGCTCCTCGAACCCGTGGCCACGGCCCTTGCCGCCACGCGGATTTCCGATGAGCAGCTGACCGAGGTGAAGCGGCACCTGGACGCCATGCGCGAGGCCAGCGACGACGTCGAACGCCTCAACGCCCATGACGCCGCCTTCCACCGCGCCGTCGTCTCGGCCACGGGCAACGAGACCCTCCTCACCCTCCTGGAAGGGATCTCCGGCCGCACCCTGCGCGCCCGCATCTGGCGCGGTCTGGTCGACGACCAGGCCGCGGGCCGAACCCTCGCCGAGCACGAGGCGATCTTCAACGCCCTGTCCACCCGTGACGCCACCCTCAGCCAGGCCGCCGCACTGCTGCACGTGAGCAACACCGAGCAGTGGCTGAGGGAACACCTGCGCTCAGGCGAACCCCTCTCCTTCGGGACGACAGCGGGGAAGTGACGGGCGGGCACCGCCTGCCCATGACGGGGGTCATCCGGCGGTCAGAGTGGTCCACTTCTGGTTGGAGCCGCCGTTGCAGTCCCACAGGTTGAGCTGCGTGCCGTCGGCCGTGGAGGAGTCCGGAACGTCCAGGCAGCGACCGGAGGCGGGGTTGCGGTAGCCGCCGTTGTAGGGCTGCCAGACCTGGTTGGCGCCGCCGTGGCAGGCCCAGAGCTGCACCTTGGTGCCGTTGGCGGTGCCCCAGCCGGAGGCGTCGAGGCACTTGCCCATCGAGCGCAGGGTGCCGTCGGTGTAGGCGGACCAGAGCTGGTTGGCACCGTCGCCGCAGCTCCACGTCTGGACGACGGTCCCGTCGGCGGTGTTGGCGCCGTTGACGTCCAGGCACTTGCCCGCGATGCCGGACTGCACGCGTGCGGCGGCGGGGGCGGGGTTCCTCAGCCACCCCGCGCTGTCCGCGGCCTGGACGCCGCGATGGAAGGCGTCGGCCATCTTCTGATAGCCCGAGTCGTTGGGATGCAGGGTGTCGGCCAGGTCGGCCGTGGTCAGGCTGCTCATGTCGACGTATGCGACGTGCTTGCCCGCGGCCTGTTCGTCCCTCACGATCTGGGGGATGGCCTGGTTGTACGCGGCACGGTACTGCTCCTCCGAGCCGCTGGTGGACACGACCAGGGAGGCCACGAGGACGGTTGCGTCGGGGGCGGCGGCGGTGACCTGGTCGACCAGCGACCTCAGCCGGTCGGTGGCGGTGGAGGGCTGGTAGCTCCCGTTGAGGTCGTTGGTACCGATGTGCAGCGTCACGACGTTGGGCCGGTAGCGGGTCAGCGAGGCGTCGGCGAGTGCGGCGATCTGGTCGATGCGGTATCCGGAGTGGCCCTCGTTGTCGGGGTCGGACATCGAACCGCCCCGCAGCGTGCCGACGAAGTCCAGCGGATGGCCGTCCGCCGCAAGCTCGTTCCACAACGGCCCCCGGTAGCCGTTGCCCGTACTGCTTCCCACGCCCCAGGTGATGGAGTCGCCCAACGGCATGACCCGCAAGGGGGTGTTCGAGGCAGCGGAGGCAGGGGTCACGCCGGCCGCTGTCACCCCGAGCGCGGCAGGGACAAGCGTGATCAGAGGTAGAGCCCAGGACTTTCTCATACAGCGTCCTCTTCTTCGAGTGGTTGCTGAATCAGCGGGCCTGATCGCCGCGCACCGTATGGATACCACGATCCCGGCTGTAACATCCCATGAATACGAGAAATGAGGATCGTCGATGCAACGGCAGCGTCGTGCTGCTTGGTCCCAAGGGCGTTGTCGCTGCGGCCTGTTCGCCGATCCCTCCCTCTCTGGTACCGGCCGTTAACATCCCATGTCTGTTGCTGCAATCTGCCGCACTGCCCCCGCCGCTTGTGGTTAAGGCGTTAATCAGTCAATGTGCCGGGCGATGGCGGCCACGAGAGGTCTGCGAAGGGGTCGGAGAGCACCCCTTGAGGCACGGTGTGGTCCGCTCTGCCGACGTGCCGACCGCGGCACATGAGCGGTCGAGGCTCTTTGCATCAAGTTCCGTATTCGTGCCGGGCGCGAGTGCGTCACATGGACATGAGGGGAAGCGGTGGAAGCGACGAGTTCACAGGTGCGGGCAGGAGGGCGGCAACGCGCCGTACCTCCGGTCGTTGCGGCGCGGTGGGCGCTGTGGACGTTTGTCATCGTCAACCTGGCGATCGTCGAGGTCTTGTTCCTCAACGCCGGGACCGGCCAGAACGGGGTGCTCACGGTCGCCAAGTTCTTCGGCCTGCACGCCGCCGTGCTGACGCTGTTCCAGCTGCTGCTGGTGGCCCGGCTGCCGTGGCTCGACCGCCGTATCGGCATGGACCGGTTGACGGTGTGGCACCGGTGGGTCGGCTTCACCCTGCTGTGGACCATCCTCACCCACGCCGTGCTGGTGGTGCTGGGCTTCGCGAAGCTCGATGACGCGTCGATGACGAAGACGTTTTTCTCGCTGGCCGGAGTACCGGCCTCCCTGCTCGGGATGGGGGCCGCGGCGATCGTCGTCGTGGTCGCCGCGGTCTCCGCCCGGTATGTGAGGCAGCGGCTGCGCTACGAGACCTGGCACGGCCTGCACCTGCTGCTGTACCTGGCGTTGGGGCTGTCGTTCGTCCACCAGTTGCAGGAGACCACGACCTTCAGCGCTTCCGCGCCCGCGAAAATCTACTGGTGGGCCCTGTGGCTGTTCACGTTCGGTGCCCTGGTCACGGGCCGGATCGTCATGCCTCTGTGGCGCAACGCCTACCACCGATTTGAAGTCACCGCGGTGGTCCCGGAGTCGGACGACGTGGTGTCGGTGCACGTCACCGGCCGCCACCTCGACAGGCTGCCGGCCCATGCCGGCCAGTTCTGCATCTGGCGGTTCCCCGGGCACAACCACTGGTGGCAGGCGAATCCGTTCTCGCTGTCGGCGGCACCCGACGGCCGCACGTTGCGCCTGACCGCCAAGGCGGTCGGCAGCACCAGCGCCGGCCTGCGGCATGTCCCGGTCGGAAGCCGCGCATTCGTCGAGGGGCCGTACGGGGCATTCACCTCGTTGCATCGAACGCGGCCCGGGGCACTGCTGATCGCCGGAGGCGTGGGGATCACACCGGTTCGAGCCCTGCTGGAGGAGGAATCGGCCGGCGACATCGTCGTGCTCTACCGGGTGCGCAGCGAGCAGGACGCCGTGCTGGTCGACGAGGTACGAGCCCTGGTCGCGGACCGCGGTGGGCAGCTGCACCTGCTCACCGGCCGCACGGGGGAAGGGAACCAGCCGTTCGAGCCGGACAGTCTCCGCGCCCTGGTTCCCGACATAACCGAACGCGACGTGTACGTCTGCGGCCCGGCTACGATGACCTCGGCCGTGCTCGGCGCCCTGCGCGGGCTGAAGGTTCCCCAGTGGCAAGTGCACGCCGAGCGGTTCGGCCTGGCCTGAGCCCCGCCGCCTGCCTGCAGCTGCTGATCCAAGAGCACGACACTTCACGGGTCATCCGCGAGAAGTTCAACTTCCGCGCCCCCGTGGCGG
The DNA here is from genome assembly GCF_040298185.1 of Streptomyces sp. NPDC001634. Taxonomy (NCBI): domain Bacteria; kingdom Bacillati; phylum Actinomycetota; class Actinomycetes; order Kitasatosporales; family Streptomycetaceae; genus Streptomyces; species Streptomyces sp. NPDC001634. Next base: position 121,918 of record NZ_JBEOZU010000016.1, read on the forward strand.
GCCGGTGCGCGGGCCATGATCAATGCCAACCAACTTCTTTTGAGCACGACTTTGGTGACTTGGATGTGGGTGCTGCACGGCCTCATTCAAGCCGGGGGGACGTCCGCAGCCGCAGACGATTCGACAGGGAGATGACGATGAGCGTTCTGGACGGGATCCTCGAGGGAGTTCGCGAGGACCTGGAAGAGCGTAAGCGTGCGACGCCGTTGGCGGAGCTGCGCTCCCGGGTGGCGGACCCGGCACCCGCGCTCGACCCGCTGCCCGCTTTCCGGGCGCCCGGGGTGTCCATCATCGCCGAGGTGAAGCGAAAGAGCCCCAGCAAGGGGGCGCTGGCAGACATCCCCGACCCTGCGTCCCTCGCGGCCCAGTACGCGGCCGGCGGTGCCGCTGCGATCAGCGTGCTCACCGAGCGCAGGCGTTTCGGCGGCTCTCTCGCCGATCTGGACGCCGTACGTGCCCGGGTCGATGTGCCCGTCCTGCGCAAGGACTTCATCGTCGACCCCTATCAGCTGTGGGAGGCCCGCGCGCACGGCGCCGATCTTGCGCTTCTCATGGTCGTGTCGCTGGACGAAGGCGGAGAGCAGGACGTCCCACACGGGGCGGATGTCGTCGACGGTCCACTTCTTGTGGTCCGCCTCGGTGATCAGCCCCGACACCTTGCAGACCACGTGCGGGTGTGCGGCCAGCCGCTGCACCTGACGTCCCCAGTCAGCCAGTTCCTGCCGGGCGATGTCCGGCTTGCCCGCGTGGTCGAGCACCTGGGGCAGGTCGGGGAAGCGTTCCGCCAGCCGGATCGCCTGGTCGAGCTGGTGGCTTCGGACGAGCACGTCGTAGCCGAGTCCGCGGTCCCGGGCGGCCGCCAACCCGCGTTCGACGTCGGGTCGTTGCAGCCACTCCGGGTCCGTCTCGCCCTGGACGAGATGGCGCAGCGACCGCAGATACGTCCCGCCCGGCCCGGGGCGCGCCCCCCACAGCGGCGAGGCAGCCGCGCGCAGTGAAGGAGACACAGATGACGGGCATGCGTACGGCATGCAGGGTCCCGTGGTGGCGACGCGGGAGGCGAACGGCCGTGCTCGCCGCGGTGACCACCCTGATGGCAACACTCCTGACCGGGTTGGGCGCCGCCGGGACGGCACAGGCAGCCACTGTCGACACGAGCGCGTGGTACGTGCTGGTCAACCGGGGCAGTGGCAAGGCGCTGGATGTGGCGAATGCGAGCACGGCCGACGGGGCGAGTGTGACGCAGTGGCCCCAAACAGGCGGTGCCAACCAGCACTTCCAGTTCGTCGACTCGGGCGGCGGCTACTACCGGCTCAAGGCGCAGCACTCCGGCAAGGTGCTGGACGTGCTCAACTACTCGACTGCCGATCATGCGGACATCGCGCAGTGGAGCGACGCGAACGGTGTCAACCAGCAGTTCCGGCTGGCGGACTCGTCGGATGGTTACGTCCGTCTGCTCAACCGCAACAGCGGCAAGGCCGTCGAGGTGGACAACGCCTCGACCGCGGACGGTGCCAAGGTCGTGCAGTTCACCGACTGGGGCGGAGCCAACCAGCAGTGGCAACTGGTCCGCGTCGGCTCCGGCAGCGGTGGCGGCTCACTGCCGTCGACGTTCCGGTGGTCCTCCAGCGGCGCCCTGGCCGGTCCGAAGCCGGACGCACAGCACAACACCGTGGCCATCAAGGACTTCTCGGTGATCCGCAACAACGGCCAGTGGGTGGTCTTCGCCTCGGCCGTGGGCCCGAACTGTGGTTACGGGCTGGAGCAGTTCAGCTTCAGCGACTGGTCACAGGCCGCGTCGGCACCAACCTCGTACCTGGACCAGTCGCCGATGGGACCGGGCTACCGGGCCGCGCCCCAGGTGTTCTACTTCGCGCCGCAGAACCTGTGGTACATGGTCTACCAGACCCCTGCGCCCACCTACTCCACCAGCACCAACCCCGCCGACCCGAAGTCGTGGTCCGCGCCCCGCACCTTCATCAGCCAGGAGCCGCCGATCGTGAACAAGGGCAACGGCACCTGGATCGACTTCTGGGTCATCTGCGACTCGGCAAACTGCCACCTGTTCTTCAGTGACGACAACGGCCACCTCTACCGTGCCGAGACCAGCCTGGCGGACTTCCCGAACGGTTTCGGGAACACGCAGATGGTGATGTCGGACACCAAGAACAACCTGTTCGAGGCCAGCAACGTGTACAAGGTCGCCGGCAGCAACCAGTACTTGCTCATTCAGGAGGCCATCGGCAACTCCACGGGCCGGCGCTACTTCCGTTCCTTCACCTCGACCAGCCTGACCGGCGGCTGGACCCCCCTCGCCGACACGTGGGACGAACCCTTCGCCGGCCGCAGCAACGTAACCTTCCCGGGCGGCGCCTGGACCGAGGACATAAGCCACGGCGAGATGGTCCGCGCCGGCAACGACCAGACCCTCCCCATCGACCCCTGCCATATGCAGTACGTCTACCAAGGCGTGGACCCCAACGCCGGCGGTGACTACAACTCGCTGCCCTGGCGGATGGGCCTTCTCACGCAGACCAACTCCACCTGCTGACCGCCCGAACCGTCACCGGTCATCCACGTCACCCCGCCGGGCAACTCGCTCGGCGGGGTGACGTGCTGTTTGCGCGTTTCCGCCGGTCGCGGGCGCCCTCAGGCCATGGCCAGGACGGCGGAGATCAGAGCCCGCATACAGACCCTTTCCGCCTCCTCGTTCGGCAGTGAGAGGTGCTGCATCGTCAGTCCGTCGAAGCCCGCGAGGAAGAACCTCGCGATCGTCTCGGCGGGCTGGGTGAGTCGGTGGCCGGTGCGTTCGGCGGCCTCACTGATCAGCTTCGTCGTCACGGCCGAGATGTCGCGCTGGTGGGCATGCAGAGCCTCCTGGAGACGGGGCGTGCGCAGGGCGAACATGGACAGCTCCGTCAGCAGTTGGTGGGACGCGGGCTGTTCGAGCACGGTGCGCCACAGTGCCTCGGCGAGCGTGGCGATCGTGTCCTCGAAGCTCGCGTCCGTGGGCGCGGCCCGCTCCACCTGGGCGACCAGGTCCTGGGTGAGCTGCTCCATGACGGCCCGGTACAGCTCCTCCTTCGTGCCGAAGGTGTAGTGCACGGTCGCCTGGGCCACGCCCAGCTCGGCGGCGATGGCGCGGGTACTTCCGGCGGCCACGCCCTCCCTGGCCATGAGGTCGATGGCCGCCTTGATCAGTTGGGGGCGGCGCTCCGCCGCGGATACATGAGCCATGACGCCATCCTATGCGACTCAGTCTGTCGAACAGGTCGCTCGACAAGGTGTGATTCCCGGCCCGGCCCACGAGCTGGTCCGGCCCGACGTCTCAATGGCTCCCATGGTTCCGTCAAGCGACTGTGTCAACCAACACAATCAGTCGACATTGTCGAGTGACAATGTCGCCCGTATGGTTCTGACCAGCGACAGCCTGCGCCGAACGAAAGGCAAGCTCATGACTCACGAGACCCTGCGCGGAACCGAGCCGATCCCTCAGCGGCGCGCCCTCCCCCTGGTCGGCCACGCGTTCGACATCCCGGGTGGCGCCGACGGCCTGCTCTACGTGATGAAGGAGGCCACGGAGCTGGGGCCGCTGTTCAAGCTCCGCATCTTCGGCAACGAGATCAACTTCGCCTCCGGTCTCGACCTGGTCACCGAGCTGGCGGACGAGAGCCGGTTCCGCAAGAACGTGCACCCCGACCTCGTGATACTTCGGGAGATCGGCGGCGACGGGCTCTTCACCGCCTTCAACGACGAGCCCAACTGGCGCAAGGCCCACGACATCCTGATGCCGGCCTTCTCGCTCGGCGCGATGCGCGGCTACCACGCGACGATGCTCAAGGTGGCCCGGCAGCTGATCGGGAAGTGGGACCGGGCGGCCGGTACGGAGCCCGTCGACGTGGCCGGCGACATGACGCGGCTGACGTTCGACACGATCGGCCTGTGCGGCTTCGGCTACGACTTCGAGTCCTTCGGCCGCGAGGAGTCGCACCCCTTCGTCACCGCCCTGTCGCGAGCGCTCGGCTTCGCCCAGGCCAAGGGGGAGTCCATCCCGGGCGCGGACCTGTTCAAGTGGAAGCAGGCCGAGCAGTTCCGCACGGACGTGACCCTGATGAAGGACCTGGTCGACGACGTGATCCGAGAGCGCCGGGCCTCCGGAGACCCGAGCACCGACGACCTGCTCGGGCGCATGCTGCACACCTGCGACGCGGTGACGGGCGAGCCCCTGGACGACGTAAACATCCGCCACCAGGCGATCACGTTCCTCATCGCCGGCCACGAGACCACCAGCGGGGCCCTGTCCTTCGCCCTCTACTACCTGACCAAGCACCCCGAGGTCCTCGCCCGCGCCCAGGCCGAGGTCGACGCGCTGTGGGGCGACTCCGACGCCCCCCAGCCGGACTACGGGGACATCGGCAAGCTGACGTACATCCGTCAGGTGCTCAACGAAGGCCTGCGGCTGTGGCCGACGGCGCCCGCGTACGCCGTGGAGCCGCTGGAGGACACCGTCATCGGCGGGAAGTACGCCGTGCGCAAGGGCGAGTCGATCCAGGTGCTCATCCCGCAGCTGCACCGGGACCCCGCCTGGGGCGAGAACGTCGAGCTGTTCGACCCCGACCGGTTCCTGCCCGAGCGGGAGGAGGAGCGGCCGGTCCACCTGTTCAAGCCGTTCGGCAGCGGCGAACGCGCCTGCATCGGCCGCCAGTTCGCGCTGCACGAGGCGACGCTGGTCCTCGCGCTGCTGATCCACCGCTACCGTCTGATCGACCACACCAACTACCAGCTGAAGATCAAGCAGTCGCTCACCCTCAAGCCCGACGAGTTCACGCTGCACCTGGCCCGGCGCACCGGCGGGGAGCGCCGCCTGCCCGCCGCCGCGGCCGTCGTCGCGGGCAGTGCTCCCGCCGGTCAGGACGGGCCCGGCGTCCGGCGCGCCACCGGAACCGCTGTGACTCTCCTGCACGGCTCCAACCTGGGCACCTGCGCGGGCATCGCCCGCGACCTGGCGGCGGACGGCGACGAGCGCGGCTTCGCCCCGACCGTCGCTCCCCTCAACGACGCCGTGGGCAAGCTCTCCCCGGGTGACGGACCGGTGGTGATCGTGGCCGCCTCCTACAACGGCAGGCCCACCGACGACGCCACGGAGTTCGTCGCATGGCTGGAAGGCCTGGAGCCCGGCGCGCTCGACGGCCTCCAGTACGCCGTCCTCGGCGTCGGCGACCGCAACTGGGCCGCCACCTACCAGCGCATCCCCACGCTCATCGACGAGCGGCTCACCGCCGCGGGCGCCACTTCACTGCTGGAGCGCGGCGCCGCGGACGCCGCCGGCGACTTCGCCGGCACGGTGGACCGGTGGACCGGCGACCTGTGGACCGCCCTGCTGGAGCGGTACGGAGCCGCCGCGGCAGCGCAGGAGACCGAGCCGGCCGCCGAACAGGAGACGGGACTGTACGAGTTGGAGGACGCGACCGACTCGGTCATCGGCGGCCTCGCGGCACGACACGGCGTACAGTCGATGGAGGTGCTCGACGCGTACGAACTGGTCGACATGGACAACGGGTTGGGCCGCTCCAAGCGGTTCCTGAGGCTGCGGCTGCCCGAGGGCGTCACCTACCGCACCGGCGACCACCTGGCCGTGCTCCCGAGCAACCCGGTCGCCCTCGTGCAGCGCGTGGCCGACCGCTTCGGTCTCGACCTGGACCGCACCGTCCGGCTCCGTGCCCGCCGCCGTACCCGGGGCGTCCTGCCCGTCGACCGGCCGCTGACCCTGCGCCGCCTGCTGACCGACTTCGTCGAACTGCAGGATGCCGCCACCCAGGAGCAGGTCGCCGTGCTCGCCGAGCACACCGCCTGCCCGCCCGAGAAGCGGCCCCTGGCCGAACTCGCGGCGGCGGACCCGGAGGCCTTCCGCGAGCAGGTGACCGTCGCCGGACACAGCGTCCTGAACCTGCTGGAGCGCTACCGCGCCTGCGAGCTGCCCTTCGAACGCTTCCTGGAGCTGCTGCCCGTCCTGCGCCCGCGCCACTACTCGATCTCCTCGTCCGCCGAGGCGGCACCCGGCGAGGTGGACCTGATGGTGTCGCTGCTCGCCGCGCCCCACCGCGGCGGCCAGGGCACGTTCCACGGCATCGCCTCGCACTACCTCCAGACCGTCCACGCCGGCGACACCGTCCAGGCCAGGGTGCTGCCCTGCAACGAGGCCTTCCGCCTGCCGCAGGACCAGTCGGTGCCGGTGATCCTGGTCAGCGCGGGCACCGGTCTGGCGCCCTTCCGCGGTGCCGTCCTCGACCGCCACCACACCCGGTCGACCGGAACGCTGCTGTGCTACTTCGGCTGCGACCACCCCGACGTCGACTACCTCCACCGTGCGGAGTTCGAGACGGCCGAGGCAGCCGGAGCCGTCAGCATGCGGCCCACCTTCTCCTGCGCCCCCGAGGACGGTGCCCGCTTCGTCCAGGACCGCATCGCGAAGGAGAGCGACGAGGTATGGGCGGTACTGGAGGCCGGCGGGCGCGTCTACGTCTGTGGAGACGGCCGTCGTATGGCCCCGGCGGTGCGGGAGGCGTTCATGGCGATCTACCGCAAGAACACCGGCGCAGCCGACGAGGAGGCCACCGCCTGGCTGGCCGTAATGACCGAGTCCGGCCACTACGTGGAAGACGTCTGGGCGGGCTGACCGCCCAGGGTGCGGTGGCCGTCGTTCACGGCACCCAATCCCCGATCGACGGGCCGCGGACGTCCGACACGTCCGCGGCCCGTGCCCCGAAACGCGGCTCGCGCCCCCTGACTCGTGAGGCTCTCATGCTTGTTGCACACTCGGCGCTCCGCCGAGCAACGGTCGTAAGCCCCAACTCCTCGCAGAGGAGCGGCCGGTGAACGCGCGAAGCGGCTCCGCCCTGACCTTCGGCGTGGCGGTGGCGCTCATCGCCGGAGTCACCCTCGGCAATGGCGGGGCGAACGTGATGCCCGTCTTCGTCGACGACTTCGCCTCCCGCTTCGGGCTGTCGGACTCCGGCGCCGGGCTCGTGGCCGCGACCCAGCTGATGGCGACCGCTGTGGTGACGCTGCTGCTGGCCAAGCGGGCCGCGCGGCCCGGCCGGGTGCGGATGACCCGCCTCGGTCTGGCCCTCTCGGGAGCCGGCTTCCTGGGAGCGGCGGCGGCCACCGATCCGGTGACCCTGGTCCTGGCCAACCTGGTCCTCGGCGCGGGGCTCGGCGCGGTCTACGCGGCGGCCACGGCGGCGCTCGCCGCCACCGACGACGCCGACAAGGCGTCCGCCGTCACCATCTCCGGCACGGTCGCCGTGACGGCACTGCTGATCATGGGCGTCCCCGCGGCCAACCACGACCTGGGGGAGGGCTACGGCTTCCTGCTCATGGCGTTGTGCTGTCTCGCCGCCTGGCCACTGATCCGCCGGCTCCCGGACGGACCCTCCACACCGGACGCCGGTTCCGCAGGCACGGAAGAGACGACCGCGGCCAAGCCGTCGGTGGTTCTGCTCCTCGGGACCGCGCTCCTGTGGGCCGTCACCCAGGGCGCATGGTCGTACGCCTCGGTCCTGGGCCGTCAGCACACCGGGATGGACCACTCGGCCGTGTCGGCCGTCCTCGCGATCTCCAGCGTCGTGGCGCTCGCCGGCGCGGTGGTGGGTCCGGTGGCGGCGCGGCGCTTCGGGCGCATGCGGTCGATGGCCGTCTTCGTCACGGCGCAGGCCCTCGCGATGGCGGCCCTGATCCTCACCCACGACCCCGTGCTCTTCACCGTCGCGGCCGTCCTCTGGCAGGCCTGCCAACTGGCCGTCCTGGTGCAGATGCTCGCCGCCGCTGCCCTCATCGACCCGACCGGACGCCTGGTCGCCTCCCTCAGCGGCGCGGGCGCCCTGGGCACCGGCATCGGACCGCTGGCCGTCGGAGCCGTCCTCGACGCCGCCGGGGCCGACGTGCTCGGCCTCGTCCTGGCGCTCGGCACCGTCATCGCCTCGCTGCCCCTGCTCCGGATGACGGTGGCCGGCACGAAGGCATCGGCCGAGCGCGGGCTCGCGCCCTCCTCCGCAGCCGGGACCGGGTGAGCACTTCGGACAGGTTGTCCCACGGCGACGAGCGTCTGTCAGGTGACGTCGCGGAGGGCGCGGCCGGACTCGAGCTCGAGCTGCCGCATCACTGGCCGCAAACCTTCTGATACGGCACGTCGCCGATGTACGTCCGCCACTGAGCCCGCGTCAGATCAGCGTGCCCCGCGCGGGCGCAGACCTCGGTGACGGCCCGCCCCGGATCGATGAGGTAGCGCTGCGGCGGGACATGTGCGCCGGTCGCGTACACGGTTGTGCCGTCCGGGCTGCAGGACAGGGAGGCGACCGGGTCGCCGGGTGTGGTCAGCGGGTCGCCGAGAGGTTGCTGGGTCTCGGTGTTCCACGGCTGGAGCGTGCCCGCGTCGCCGCCGACGGCCAGTGTGCGGCTGTCGGGGCTGAACGCCACCGCGCTGTCGCAGGCGCCCGTCCCGCAGGGCGCTGCCGAGAACCAGACCCCGGTCGGTCATCGGCCGAAGGCAGGGTGGCGTTGCGGTTGCCCCCGGCCAGGAGTCGTCCGTCAGGGCTGACGGCGAGCGCGGGGCCGGACGGGCCGGTCACGCCGGTGAGCACCTGGGTGCGGGGGCGCTTGCGGTGACCCGGACCTCGGTGTCCAGGTCGCCTGAGGCGCTGACCCGGTCCGCATGGACGGTGCGGCCGGACAGACCGAGGGCCAAGGCCACCACGGGGCCGGTCGCAGCGGTCGTCAGGTCGAGCTCAGCGCTTGGGCGGTCGTGTCGTACGTACTTCATCGCGGCTGTCGCTGTTCGTCTTTGGTTCACCCCGTACGGTCCGAGCCGAAGGGCCGGGCGCCGGTCAGCGGCCTCCGGCCCTTCGGGCGCCCTGGCATCGAGGGGGTGGTTCAGGACGTCGTACCGACCACCGCGCCACCGGACTTGGCCACGTGGTACGTCACCTTGGCACCGCTCCAGAAATGGAAGGTGAGGTTCACCCGTGCGCCGTCGCGAAGCGAGTCGAGGAAGTCATGCGTGAGCGTGATGCCGTTGCCGGTGTAGCTCGGCGAGAAGGCCTTGGTGAACTGCTGGTACGGAGTCCAGTCGAGCGGTCCGGCGTTGCCGCCCTCGGCATACGTGGACTCCATCGTCGCCAGCAGGTCGCCCCGGAACTGCGTGGGGATGCGCAAGGAGCCGGTCGTTCCGGTGGCGTTCGAGAGTGCGGGCGTGCTGTTCGAGATCACCCTGATCTGCCAGGGCACACCCTTGGAGAACTCGGCCTGGAGCGTCGCGCGGACGCCGTAGGCGCGGTCGCCTGCCAGCCTGGTGAGCGTGGCGGCCTTCAGCGTCAGCCGGTTGCCGGAGAGGGTGTAGTCCCTGCCCTTGGTCAGAGTGGCGCTGCCTGCCTTGAGCCCCTTGAAGGTGGTGCCGTTCAGGTTCAGGGTGAGTGTGCGGTCCGGGACGGGCCCGGACCGGGGCACGAAGACCAGGTCCGAGGAGGCCGTTCCCGAGCGAGTCGTCCAGCTCGACGTCATCTGGCGGAACAGTCCGGCATCCTTCCACCGCAGCTTGCTGCGGTCGAAGAAGGCGCCGTTGTCCCACAGGAAGCTGGTGACACCGTTGGTGCGGGCCGCGTTGCCGAACGCCTCGAAGTACTTCAGCATCTCGCCGCGCTCCACGCCGTCGGGGCCGAAGTCGTAGCCGAGCACGCCGTACTCACCGAAGACGACGGGGACTCCCTTGGCGACGAAGGTGTCGTGTGCCCGCTTGAACACCTTGGCCATGTCGGATTGGGCCGCGGCGTCGAAACGGGTGGAGCCTGCGAGGTTCGTGCTGAACGGCCAGTAGCCGTAGTAGTGCACGCTGGCGACCAGCCTCGGGTCGCGCAGCGACTTGATGGTGGTGGCCAGGTTGTCCATCAGGGCCTGGCCCGGAGTGTCGACCATGGTGGGCAGCACGAGCAGCCGCTTGGCGTTGTTGCCGCCGGACCCCCGCACGACGTCGTGGAAGGACGTGTTCAGCTCGTTGAGCAGCTTGGCCTTGAGGGAGTCGTCGGAGCCCTCGAACGTCGGCTCGTTGATGCTCTCGAAGGTCAGTCGGCCGGGCTCGTTCCGGAAGGTGCCGGCGATCTGGGTCCAGGTCGCTTTGTAGCGGGCGAGCACCGTGTCGTGGTCGGTGGGCATCTTGCCGGCCCATTTCCATGAGTCGTGATGGATGTTGAGCATCACGTAGAGGCCGTCGGCCAGGGCCCAGTCGACGACCTGCTTGACGCGGCTCATGTAGGCCTTGTCGATGGCGTAGCCAGGCGCGGATTGCTGGTGGTCGCTCCATGTCACGGGGATGCGGATGCTGCGGAAGCCCTGGGAACGGAGCTTGTCGAGCATGGCTTTGGTGGTGCGGGGCTGGCCCCACGACGTCTCGTCGGGGCCGGCGTCCAGGCTGTTGCCCAGGTTCCAGCCCGGCTGCATCGCGGCCACTGCCGCCATCGCGCCATCGGAACCCGCAGGCGCCGCGGCCGCCTGCGACCGGGAATCGTCGCCGAACGTGCCGAATACCGTGCCGTATGCGAGAACGCCCGCGGCGACCAGCGCCAGCGGGGCCCCCACCACCAAGCCGAGTCTGCGCCTGCGGTGCCGGGCGGCCTGCTGCCTTGCCGTCATTGCTCATCCGTTCTGGAAATCGAGTGGGTCTTACCCCCCTTGGTGGTCACAGGCGGCTCTTAAGCTGCCGAACTTTCCGAAGAAACTTTCGTTGTGCTCCTGGCCGACTTCGCGTGGGCTGCGGAGGCGTCATTCGGGGTACGGGGTCACGTCCTGGCAGGACGTGACCCCGTTTTCGCCGTCAGGTGCGGTCTCGCGGGCGGCCGGTCAGAGGCTGACGATCTGCCAGTCCTGGTTGGAGCCTCCGGTGGCGGGCCACTGGATGACGTTGGTGCCGTCGGCGGTGGAGGCGTTGGCGACGTCGGCGCACCAGCCGGTGCGGACGTTGACGAGCCGGTGGTAGCCGCTGGTGGCCGAGGGGACCAGCTTCCACCACTGGGTGTCACGGCCGTTGTCGGACTCCTGGGTCAGGGTGGCGCCCTGGGTGCCGCCCGGGCTCTGCAGGAGCTTGCCGCTCCTGACGTTGGCCAGTCGGAACGATCCGTCTGTGTTCGGCAGGAGGTTCCACTGCTGGTTGGTCCCGCCGCCGTAGGGCCACTGGATGAGCGTGGCGCCGTCGGCGGTCGAGGCGTTGCTGACGTCCAGCGCCTTGCCGCTGTTGCGGTTGATCACCTTGTAGGTGCCCAGGTCCGCGGTGAAGGGCCGGTCGTAGACCTCCAGGTTGCGGATGGACGCGTACACCCCGGCGGGCAGCCCGGTGACGGTGACACGGACGTGGCGTGCCTGCGCCTGGAACACGGCCGTCTGGACCTGGCTCGTGGCGGTGGTGGCGGTGTTGTCGACGAGCGTGGTCCACGTGCTGTTGTCGGTGGAACCCTCGATCTTGTACTGGTAGTTGGTCTTGTCCAGTTCCCAGGCGATCCGGGTGCCGGTCAGCGAGCGGGTCGAGCCGAGGTCGACCTTGAGCCAGTGACCGGTGTTGCCGTCGTTGGCGCACCAGCGGGTGGCGGTGGCCCCGTCGACCGCCTTCGCCGCGGTGTTGCCCTTGGAGGTCTCCTCGCTGTCGGCGGTCGCGGTCCGGCCGACGGCGATGTCGCCCGGCTGCACGGCGCGGTCCAGGGTGACGCCGACGATGCTGTCCTGGGGATGGGTGGTGCGGTCGATGCCGTTGATCGTGACCCGGCCGTCGCTTGCCACCGAGAACGGCAGGCTGGCACCGGAGCGCACATCGAAGACCCGCGTGACCTGGGCGTCCCCGATCGACGGGGTGGTGAAGGTGGTGCCGCTGTAGCCGGGCAGCAGGTGGGTGTAGAAGGTGTTGTCCTTGTACGTGAAGCCGTACTGGCCGTCGACCGGGTTCCACGGTCCGCCGCGAGTGCCGTAGACGGACTGGCCGCAGGCGCTCATGAAGGCGCCGATCTGCCGCAGCAGGCCGGCCTGGCCGTCGGAGACGGTGCCGTGCCGGTCCGGGCCGACGTTGACCATCACGGTCATGTTCCGCACCCAGCAGTTGATCAGGATGTTCATGGCTGTGCCGTAGCCCATGACAGCGGTGTTGGAGTAGCCCCACGTGCCGATGATGCTGAAGACCTTCTCGACGAGCCTGCCCGTGCGGATCGCCCCGGTCGGGACCCCCGGGCCCTCGTCACTGTCGTAGTCGCCCTTCCAGCCGGAGCGTGAGGTGGCGACGATGTCGGGCTGGTGCTTGCGGACCATGCCCATCAGCCCCAGCGGCTTGCCGCTGGAGTCCGTCTCGCCATAAGTGGCGTCCACCTGCCACTGGTTGGCGGTGTCGCGGAACTGGCCGGGCTCCCAGAAGAACGCGCCGTCCGCGTCGCTGCCCTGCTCGGCGATCCAGCCGCCGTCCCACCACAGGTCGTCGATCACGCCGTACTGGGTGACCAGTTCCTTGACCGACTGGTACACCTCGGTCTTCATGATCCGGGCGTTCTCCTTGTGCGCCGGATCGGTGGTGTAATTCCACGGGTTGCTCGCGCAGTTGGTGCCGGTTACGTCGTAGTAGCCGGGGTAGCGCCAGTCGATGGGCGAGTAGTACAGGCCCACCTTCAGCCCGGCCGCGCGCACCGCCGCCACATAGTCCTTGACGAAGTCACGGTTGAGCGGTGCCTGTCCGGAGCTCCAGGCGTTGGGGTGGTTCAGCGGCCACATCGCGAACCCGTCGTGGTGACGGGTGGTCAGCGTCGTGTACTTCGCCCCGAAGTCCTTCGCCAACTGCGCCCAGGCCGCCGGGTTGTAGGCGTCCCCGGTGAACTGCTCACTCGTCGCGTCGGTGACGTACTTCCGGTAGTCCGCAGGCGTGACCGGCCCGTTGTGCATCCACCACTCGCCCTTGGCCGGGCCCGAGTACACACCCCAGTGGATGAACATGCCCAGCTTGGCGTCCATCAGCCACTGGATCTTGGAGTCCGGCTGCTGCTCCAGACCCAGGTCGACCTTGGGGATCCGCAGGGGAGGGAGCGGCAGGGGAGTGGCGGCCGTCGCCGCGTAGGCGGGTGTCGCCAGCACGGCGGAGCCGACCGTGGCGGCCACCGTCACGGCCGCCATTCCGGCCAGAACTGATCTACGTGAAATGGATTCCGGCACTGTGTATTCGTCCTGTTCGGTCGTCGGAACCCCGCCCGGAGTCGGCGGCTGCGGGCAGGGCGGCAGCGCGGCTCGGCCGATAGGTCCGAGACCTGTAGGGGCGCCTCGGACCTATCGGCTCGCTCCACTAAGACATAGGATGTATTAATGAGTGCGAAAGTTGCTCTCGTCTAGTCCCGTGACGTAAGTCTTTGGAATTCCCTGCTACGTGCGTGGTCAGGGCCCTGGCGACTGAACCAAACATTGGATGTATTGAGGGCGTGGTGTGAGGCGGTCGGTCAGCTCGTCACGCGGAAGGTGGCGTCGCTGAGGCCCGTCGCGTCGGTGATCGGGTCGAGCCGCAGCTCGTACGCGTAGTGCCGGATATAGCGGTCCGGGTAGTTGTACGACTGGAAGGACGACCAGGTCGAGTCCGCGAGCCCGCCCACCTGGCGGAAGGTGGCGTCCTGGGCGAACTGGCTGCTGCCGTCGTTGTGGGCCAGCTGGAAGTCGAAGGCGGAGTGCCGCAGGAAGTACCCGGGGAAGTTCACCGACTCGAAGGAGACGGTGCCGGAGCCTGCCAGGCCGGGCCGCAGCCGGAACTGGGCGTCGTCGGCGGGGCTGACGTTCGGGTCGATGCGCACGTCGAAGTTGGTGTGCCGGACGTACCGGTCCTGGAAGTTGTACGACTGGAGCCGGTTGATCGCGGTGTTGGGCCAGCGGGCGAGCACACGGCTCTCCTCGGCGGCCGTCAGGTTCAGGATCCAGCCGTGGCGCTTCTTCGTGCCGCCCATGTTGTAGCTCCCCGACGCCTGCTTCCGGTAGGCCGCGGGATTGGACGGGTCGGTCGTCAGGACCGGCATATAACCGCCCCCTGAAGCGTACTGGTCGAGGTAGAGGGCCCACTCGTTGCGGCCGTTGGCCTTCATCCACATCGGGCCTTCGACCTGCGAGCCGGTCAGGCCGATGCCGGAGAGGTTGCCGAGGGTGGTCCAGGTGCCGAGGATCGAGTTGCTGCCTTCGAGCGTGATCTGGCCGTCGCCGGAGGCCCGTACGTAGCGGTAATTGCCGACCCCGGCCGGTACCCCGACGATCTGGGTGTCGATGATGCCCTGGGTGCCGGGGCGGTCGATGTACACCTGCGGGGTGGTGATGGTGTGGAAGTCGGTGGTGCGGGCGTAGTAGATACGGTGCTTGAGTACGCCGTTGAGGGTCGCGTTCGTCGCCCAGTAGAGGACGTAGTCGTTGGTCTCCGGGTTCCAGATCGCCTCCGGCGCCCACGCGTTGCGCCCGTCGGGGATCGCGCCGGCGACGTTGAGCAGCCATGGCTGCGACCAGTTGACCAGGTCGGTTGACTCCCACACCACGATGTTGCGGCTGGCGTTGTTGACGGCCTGGTCCCAGTTCTGCCCGCAGCCGATGCACAGGTCGGTCGCGATGATCCAGTACCGGCTCCCGTCGGGGGAGCGCACCAGTGCGGGGTCGCGTACTCCGCGCGTGCCGACCGTGGAGCGCAGGGCTATGCCTCCGCCGTTGAGGTCACTCCAGTTCAGGCCGTCCGCGCTGTGCGAGAAGTAGATCTGCTGACCGTTCGACCCGTCCCCGGTGAAGTGCACCATCAGGTAGCCGGGATCAGCGGCGGCGGCATGTTGCTGTGTGGTCAGGGCCTGGCCGGTGAAGAGGAGGCACGTGGCGAGCAATATCGCCGTCAGCCGTGCGCGCAGCGCGGACATGTACATCTCCTGTCGTCCTCCGCACGCCACCATCGGGTGACGAGGGGCGCGGTGGAGTGGGGGGGCTCGGTCTCGTTGTGGCGGGACAGGCGTCGCTACCGCACGACATGGCAGGGCCAGGTCAGGGTTGTCGTCCGCCTGGGGCGAGGCGGTCGGTGCGGTTGGCCGGTCCGAGCGCCGGTGGGCATGTGGGGCAGGGACTTCTGCGGCGTTCGGGCGCCCGTAACGTGGCGCTTCACCTGTGCCGCTTCGGCGTCCTGTTGCCGTGCGGCTTCTGCTTCTCTCTTGTTCGGGCCCAGAGGCTTCGGAGGCCTTCGGGGTACGGCGTTGTCCGGCGGGCGATCGAAGTCTCCGCCTGTGGCGGGGACCGCTGTTGCGTCTTGCGGTGCGCTGTCGCAGTCCTTGGCTGGGGGAGCCTGCGCAGCCGATTCCCTGTTCAGTGGGGCGAGTTGTCCGAAAAATCGAACGGCGTTCGTAAAGTCGGGCAGACGCTAAATGAGGGAAGCGGGACGCGTCAATACCTCCTCCATCTGTGAATCGGGGGACCGGGGAAGGCAGTTGGGGTCGGCGCCTTGCGTTTGGCCCGTGTTGGCCTTGTCAAGGTCTCACTCCTCGATGATCACCCCGGTCGGCGGCCATTCGCCCAGCGACGTCGGCCTTCCCCATGAGGATCGCTGTCCCGCCGGGTGCGATCGGCTCCCGGCGCCTGGAGATCAGGGGTTGGAGTCAACCCGTCTTGTATCCCCAACGCGGGCCGACGACATCCCACTCCCTGCCCCACTGGTCGAGCCGCCGCCGTTCGAGCCGCCACCGCGAGGCGGCTCCGGCGCCGAACGCGATACCGGTCAGGGCCAGCGAGGCGGCCGCGCCCAGGATGCCCGATTCGACGGCAGCCTCGGTGGGGCTCGGTGGCTCGGCGGTGAGCTTGCCCTGGTCGTCCAGCCAGACCACGACCTGGGCGCCGGCCTTCTGGCCACCCTCCACCAGAGTCCTGCCCGTGTGTATGGAGTTGTCGGCGGTCGTCCAGCGGACCTCCGCGGAGACCCGTCCGCTCACGCCCCCTGTTCCGGAGGCGCTGTCCGGAGTGTCCGCGAGGAGTACGGCGTGGGTGGAATGCCGTTCGGCGCGCCGGCGGGCGAACATGTCGTCGGCGGCGTGGGCTGTCAACAGGCCGACCAGGGTGCCTCCCGCCACGACGACCACCCACATGATCAGCACGATCCACGCCTCGACAATGTCGTCGCGTCGGCGCAACGCATTGCTCCGCAGCCGCCAGAACAGTCGGTTCATACGCCTGCTGCCGCCCATCGGACTGCACCTCCTCGTCATCGTCCCGCTCATGACGGTGGCAGCGGGGGGAGCCGCCGCGGCATGGGCCGGACAGGCGGGCCGAGAGGGCCGATCGGAACCAAGTCGGCGATGGACGCGGGCCGTTCGGCCCAGGGCGCCGCAGCTCGGGACAGCGTCGTCGACGGCGCCATCGCCTTCCGCACCGATCCCGGTACAGCCACGACCCAGGCGTGCGGCTGCAGGGTGGCCTTCGAGGTCGACCGCATCGACGACGCGTCCAGCGCCGGATGGAGCGTGCTCGTGCGGGGGTACGCGCGGGCCGTGACCGAGCCTGCAGGATGTGAGGTGCTGGGCCATTGAGCTCACCGACGACATACCCCTATGGGTACCTGGGTGGGGACCATCGGCCCCTGAATTCACCTCCGTTCCCTCACGACAGTGGAGTCATGGGCGAACACATCGTGATTCTCGGAAGCGGCACCGCCGGCACACTGACGGCCAACCGTCTGCGCCGTATGTTACGACGAGGACGAGTGCCGGATTACGGTCGTCGACCAGGATGACGACCATGTCTACCAGCCCGGCCTGCTGTTCGTGCCGTTCGGGCTCGCCCAGCCGGAGCACCTGGTCCGATCCCGGCCGCGCCAGCTGCACGACGGCATCGACTACAAGCAGGCCCGCATCGAGCGGGTCGACCTGGCCGCACGGACGGTCCACCTCGTCGGCGGCATCCGGCTGACGTACGACGTCCTGGTCGTGGCGAGCGGCGCCGCGCTGTTGCCGGAGGAGACCGAGAGGCTGATCGGCGAGGGCTGGGGCGAGAAGGTCTTCACCTTCTACGACCTGCCCGGCGCAGTCGGCCTGAACGACGCACTGGAGCGCTTCGAGGGCGGCCGGGTGGTCGTGAACGTGGCCGACCTGCCCATCAAGTGTCCCGTCGCGCCGCTGGAGTTCGCCTTCCTAGCCGACTGGTACTTCCAGCGGCGCGGCATCCGTGACCGTGTCCGGCTGACGTACGCCACCCCGCTGGACGCCGCTTTCACCAGACCGGTTGCCGACAAGGCGCTGGGCGGGCTGCTGGCCGAGAAGGGCATTGAGCTGGTCACCGAGTTCACGCTCGGCGAGGTCGATGGCAAGGGCGGACTGCTGGTGTCGTACGACGAACGCGAGGTGCCCTTTGATCTGGCCGTGGTCGTGCCGCTGCACGGCGGCGCGGAGTATGTCGGCCGTTCCCCGGGCCTGGGAGACGAACTCGGCTTCATCCCGGTCGACCCGCACACCCTCCAGCACCCCGACCACCCGGGCGTGTTCGCCATCGGTGACGCGGCGGGCCTGCCCGCCTCCAAGGCCGGCTCGGTGGCCCACTTCGCGGGCGAGGTGCTCACCCACAACATCGACCGCTTCCTGGCCGGGCAGCCGCTGGACGCCTCGTTCGACGGACACACCAACTGCTTCGTGGAGACCGGCTTCCACAAGGCGCTGCTCATCGACTTCACCTACGACACCGAGCCGCTGCCCGGCCACTTCCCGGCCGCTTTTGGCCTGCCGTTGCTGAAGGAGTCGCACGCCAACCACCTCGGCAAGCTCGCCTTCGAGTGGCTGTACTGGCATAGCCTGCTGCCCGGCCGGGAACTGCCCGGCGTCGGCTCGGCGATGCCCGAGTGCGGCAAGAACCCTATCCCCGCCTGATCCCCGGAAGGACACCGTCATGCCCACCGCCACCTACGCCGACGCGGCCGTCCCGGTCGACGACGAGGGCTTCTTCACCGATCCCGCCCAGTGGTCCGAACCCATGGCCGAGCAGATCGCCCGCGAGGCGGGCATCGAGACGCTCACCGACCGGCACTGGCAGGTCATCCGCTTCATGCGGGCCGAATACGCGGCCAAGGGCACCGGCCCCACCGTGCGTGTCCTCGGCAAGACTTCCGGCGTCAGCGTCAAGGAGCTCTACCAGCTCTTCCCCAAGGGCCCGGCGAAGACCGCCGCGAAGATCGCAGGGATCCCCAAGCCCCGCGGCTGCATCTGACCGGCGCGGGCCGCCGACCCGCCCGCCGCATCCGACGGAGCTCATGCCATGGCTGACACCGCCACGATCGAGAAGGTCTCGATCATCCTCTCCAAGGGATCCCTGGAAGGGATCTATCCGGCCCTGATCATGGCCAACGGCGCCCGCGCCGAGGGCATCGAGGCCGACCTGTTCTTCACCGTCTTCGGCCTCGACGCGATCACGAAGAAGCGCTGGGAGCACATCAAGCCGGCCACCGTCGGCAACCGCGGCCTGCACCTGCCCACCCTGCTGGGCGGCATGCCGGGCGTTCCGGACCTGGTCACCCGGTACATGGAACGCAAGATGGACAAGCTCGACATCCCGTCGATCCCAGAGTTCAGCGAGATGATCGCCGACACCGGCGCGGGCATCTACGCCTGCAAGGCGTCCGTGGACCTGTTCGAGGTCGACAACGACGACCTGGTCGAGCAGGTCCAGGGCATCATCACGGTCGGCGAGTTCTACGAGCGCGCGGCCGGCGGCCAGATCATCTACCCCTGAGCCGCACCTGTGATGACTGCCAACGGTCTACCGGACGGGATACGGCGCGTGCCGGCGGTGGTCGCTCACCCCGACGACGAGTCGTTCGGGCGGGGCGGCCTGCCGGTCTCGCTGTCCGAGCGCGATGTGCGGACGTCGGTGCTCTGCTTCACCCGCGGCGAGGCGTCCGGCGAGGCGTCCACGCCGCACGGCACGTCCGGCGAACTGCGAACCGTGCGGGCATACGAACTCGACCGCGCCGCACGGGAGCCGGGTGCGGAACGCGTGGAGCTGGCCGATCACTCGCAAGATTGACTCGGCGGGGTCCCTTCGCGCCGGCTCGCCGCGAGGTCGCCCGCCTGATCGGCGAGCAGTACCCCGGTCACCTGCTGGTGTTCGACGTGGGAGGGGTCACCGGACACCGGGATCACCGGCGGGTCACAGAGCAGAGTCCGCGCTGCTCGGGGCACGCCGGCTCGGTGTCGCCGTGCTGTCCTGGACCCTGCGGCAGGAGATCGCTGAACGGCTGAACAGCGATTTCGGCACGTCCTTCGCCGGGCGGGACCCGGGAGAGTGCCGTGTCTTCGAGCCGGTGCCGCGGGAGAGGGCAGCGCCGCGCCATCGCCTGTCGCGCCGGTAAGTCAACCCGGTGCGTCAGGGACCCGGCCGTGGGCCGTGCTCGACCAGGTCGGCGTGGGCGATGAGGAGGCGAGCCAGGGTTCGTGCCTCGTCGGCTGTGAGCGCCGCCCACACTCCCGGTTCGCCGCCCTGGTCCTGGCCCGAGCTTCCTGGCCAAGACGCTCGGGGTCGACTGGCGGATCGGTGCCCGGCACTTCCTGGACCTGCTGGTCGACGGCGACATCGCCAACAACCAGCTCAACTGGCAGTGGATGGCCGGCACGGGGACGGACACCCGTCCCAACCGGGTCCTCAATCCGGTGCAGCGGGGCAGGCGCTTCCACCCGGCGGGCGAGTATGCGCGCAGATGGGTGCCCGAACTGGCGGGCCTCGAAGGGCCGACGGTCCGCGAGCCGTGGAAACTGGCGGGCCCGGAGCGCGCCGCGCTCGGCTGTCCGGAACCGGTGATCGCACTCTCCGAGGGACTGGCCCGGTTCCGGCGGGACCGAGGACTCGATCGCGGCTGACCCGCGGCCGGGCTCCCGTCGCCGGGAGCCCGGCCG